>JBQCJC010000423.1:0-2504 GCA_051953135.1 Thermoanaerobaculia bacterium
GCGCAGCGCCAGCATGCCGGTCCTGCTGTATGAGATGACGCAGTTCTCGATCTGGGGCGGCGAAGATCTCGTCAAACCGGCCGTCGGTGATACGCGCCCGTTTGCGGGTTGGGACTGGATGAACCAGGTCACCCCCGGTGATTTCCAGTCCGACACGTTCGACGGTTACTTCTACGAAGGAATGCAACCGCTCGAGTTGTGTCAGGCGGATCGTTCCAGCATTTCCTCGCCGGCACTCGACAACCTCTGTCTGCGCGCGCCGGTGCCGGATCCTCCGCCCCCGCCGCCCGGCGACATCGACATCATCAATCTCAATGTTTATCCGGAAATGACCTCGACCTACATTGCGGTCGCGGTCCCGACCTCGATCATCAAACAGCCAGCGATCGTGAAACAAGGCGGGATCATCGTTGCTCCCGCTGAGATTTACGGCAATATCTCAGCGATTGCGGTGGTCGAGATCACGGCGTTCGACACGGCAACCGGCGGCAGCGGCATCATTCGCGACATCGTTGCGGACGGCGTACAGCTCTTCACCGCGCTGCGCTATACCGGCCCGTCGACCATGACGCGCGAAACCCCGGTAACCGTGACCGCACGTCTCGTCACGACGCAGGATCGCGTTGCACTGGCCAATAAGACCATTACCTTCACACTGGGAACTGTGACCGTAACCGCGACGACGAAACTCGACGGAACCGCGACCGCCACAATGACGCTGCCAGCGACCGAAAGCACCGGATCGCGCACGATGACGATTACGTTCGCAGGCGCCGGCACTGAGCCCGCGGCGAGCATCACCGCACCGATCACTGTGCAATGACCATGAAACGCAAAGGCTCGCTCCTGAATGCAGGAGCGAGCCTTTGTTTTGTAACGGGAAGTGGGTTCTCGCAGAAAACTCCCTCTGTGAGCAAAGCCTGAGGAAGGCTTCGCCAACCAGCGCAGGCGGCCGTGCCGCCTGGCGTCCCCAACGGGATTCGAACCCGTGTTGTCGCCGTGAAAGGGCGATGTCCTAGGCCTCTAGACGATGGGGACGGACTGGCAAATCGGAACCGTTAGCGGTGGTGAGCCCGGTAGGGATCGAACCTACGACCAATTGGTTAAAAGCCAACTGCTCTACCACTGAGCTACGGGCCCGCGACTTCAACGAACGGTGCGAGCCGCGCTCGCGAGGGTGGTCAAAATACGGATGCATCGGCATCCTGTCAACCACGCGTCCGAAGAACGTGCCAGCCCCCGAACTTATTGCCAACCCCAGCCAAAAAGATTCGCGCCCTTTCGCGTGGGTCAATCCCAAACGCCCGCCCAACAACTGACCCGCACTTTCCTTCCAAAGGGTCAACAACGCTGCCAAAAACACCCGATTTTGAGGATTTTTTGACGGCACAAATCTTGATGGCGATCTCCACCATTCATCCGCTCCACATTCGGAGAGTTTCAGGAAGGAACGTTCGTGAAGAAAAGTCTGCCCCTTCTCGCCATCTTTATTCTCCTCCTGTCCGCAACGGTCGTCAGCGCCGCGCAGCCGGACGGCAAAGGAAAGAAGTTCCCCACGCTCGACGAGCAGCTCAAGAAAGCTCACGTGCGGCAGGGATCGAAGCTCGACAAACTCATTCGCGACAATCAGGACTTCAGCAAACTGAAACAGCGCGATGCCGACGACACGATCGTCCCGCCGTGGCTGAAGGTCCACTGGCGCAAAGCGCATCCTGAGCTCAATTACGACAATCCGGATGACCCGACCGGTGGATATCCGCTGGTCCTGAAAGAAGTCTATGAGTGGATGATGACCCACCAGGACCTCGAGCCGGGAAACCCCGAGGCCAGCTTGTCGCCGGGAACGTCCTTCGAGGATCACGATGAGGGCTATGAAGAAGCCGAGCGCTTTGGCCGCTTCCGCGTCGCCGCAGATGGCGCGACCGCCGGCACGAACGTCCGCACCTCCGGCGCGCAAACCGCGTCGCGCAGCGAATCCGACATCCGCATCAACTACTGGAACCCGCTGAAAATCATCGCCGGATCGAACAACATCGGCGGCTCCGGCACGCAGGGCATGTACTACTCCTCCGACGGCGGCGTGACGTGGGGACAAACCACGCTCTCCCTCGCCAGCGGCGACTCCTTCCACTCCGATCCCACCGTCGACTGGAGCTCGGACGGCACCGCGTGGTCGACCACGATGGGCATCAACTCCGCCGGCACCGTGCTCAAAGTGCAGTCGTACAAATCGACCAACGGCGGCGCGACGTGGAGCTTCGACGGCACCATCTCCGGCAGCCAGACAAACACCGACTAACAGATGCAGTGTATCGTCCACTGTGCATAGTAGCGGTACAAAGACCAGAACTACGTCATCTGGCACAACGGCAACCCCGCGTTCATGAATCGTCGCACCTCTTCAGGATGGGGAACGCCGATTCAGGTCAGCGGCTCTGAAACCACCGGCACCGCGATTGGCGCGGACGTCAAGACGAACGCGAACGGCGACGTCTTTGGCTTCT
>JBQCJC010000424.1:0-4695 GCA_051953135.1 Thermoanaerobaculia bacterium
TGCGCCAATGGTTTTCGCCGTAAACGATGTGTGGCGGATGCGGCGCGAGCACGCCGCCGACGATTTCGCCGCGGCCGGTTGATTCATAGTTTGACGCAGACATTCTTTGCCTCCGTGAAAAACGCCAGGGACTCGAAACCACCTTCGCGGCCGACGCCGCTGTCTTTCATTCCGCCGAACGGCACGCGCAGATCGCGCAACAGCCAGCAATTAATCCACACGGTCCCAGCGTGTAATTCCGCGGCAACGCGATGCGCGCGCTGCAAATCACGCGTCCATACCGTCGCGGATAATCCATAACGCGTTGAATTCGCAAACTCGATCGCTTCTGCATCGCTGTCGAATGGAGTAATCGTCACAACGGGTCCAAAAATCTCTTCCTGTAAGACACGCCGGTCGCAGCCAAGACCCGTAATGACAGTGGGCTCCATGAAAAAGCCATCGCGATCGACGCGGTTGCCGCCGGTAACGACCGCGCCACCTTCCCGTTTCGCGAGCTCGATATACCCCGCAACCTTCTGTAGGTGCGCTTCACTGATTAATGCACCGACATCCGTTGCGGCGTCCGTGGGATCGCCAATGCGTAATTTCTTCGTTGCTTCAACAAATCGTTCAACGAACTGCGTGTAAATCGCGCGATCGACGAAGATTCGCGAGCCGCACAGACAAATCTCGCCCTGATTCGCGAAGCTCGACTGAATCGACGTCGCAATCGCTTGATCAAGATCGGCGTCGGCGAAAATCAAATTCGGATTCTTCCCGCCTAACTCCAGCGAAAGCTTCTTGAACATCGGCGCCGCTGTCGCCGCGACTCGCGCGCCCGTCACAGTGCCGCCAGTAAACGAGATCAACGGCACATCAGGATGTTCGCAAATCGCCGCACCGGCTTTTGCGCCGTAGCCGTGAATGATGTTCATTACGCCCGCGGGCAATCCGGCGTCGATCGATAATTCACAGAGCCGATTCGCGGTCAGCGGCGTTAATTCGCTCGGCTTCGCAACGCAGGTGTTGCCGCTCGCAATCGCCGGCGCGATTTTCCACGACAGTAAATACAGCGGCAGGTTCCACGGCGAAATCAGTCCCGCGACGCCGATCGGCTGTCGCAGTGTGTAATTGAGCGCCACGGTGTCCGTCACATGCGCTTCGGACGCGTGATGCAGAATCGCCGTCGCAAAGAAGCGGAAGTTCGCAACGGCGCGCGGAATGTCCATGCGCTTCGCAAGCGAGACTGGCTTGCCGTTGTCGCGACTCTCCAACGCCGCTAATTCGTCGAGGTTCGCTTCAATGAGGTCCGCGAGCTTTAACAAGATGCGCGAGCGTTCTTCCGCGCGCATGCGCGACCACTGAGGAAACGCACGTTTCGCCGCTGCGACCGCGGCATCGACGTCACCACGATCACTATCCGGAATCTGCGCAAGGACGTTTCCGGTCGCCGGCTCGATGTCGTCGAAGTACTGATTCGAAACCGGTGCGACGAAGCGGCCGTCAATGAAGTTAGCGAGGCGCAACGAACTCCTCCGGATTGAACTCCCAGCGATCGATATCGGGATCCCATGAGTCCCACGGCACAATGGACGTCATCCGTTCCCTCAACCCCGGCGGAATGACCTCGGGCACAATGAAGGCCTTCTGTCGCCGCAGTTTGTAAGGATTGCGAAATTCGAATCCGAGGACGCCGAGAATGTAGCGCGCGATGTACCACGTGGCTTGTGGATTCCAGCCGTGCGCGATCTTCACGACCACGCCTAAGCCGTCGGGATATTCAGGATGCTCGATCGCCAGGCCTAACAGACCGTCCGCGCCTTCTTTCGCAATCACACGGCCATTGCACGCTTTGAGAATCGTCGAATCCAGACGATTGAAGCCGCCGATGAGATCGGGATGCTCGATCATCGCGTTCCAGATCCAGTCGGCATCCTTCTCGGTGACGAGATTCGCGAAGAGCTTCGCGAGATCGGTGACGGTCATTGAGACGGTCGGCAAGCCGCAGCCGTCCTTCGCGATCGTACCCATCTTCCAATCGGAACCGAGCACGCCTTTGATGTAGCCGAGGTACTCCTGGAAGAAGGGATGGTGCGGCCAGACGTAGCCGACGCGCCGCCAGCCGCGCAGCTTGCAGCCTTTGAGAATCGCCGCGTGCTCGCCGGAACAGCAGTGATACCAGCGGCGCGGGCGCCGCACCTGACGGCCGAATTGCACGAGTGGCACGTCGAGCGGCGTCTGCATCAACCCCCACTCGCCTTCGAGCAGGATCGAGCGCGCGGCCGCGACGTGCTCGGCATCGCCGTTGTGCGATGCGACGGAGATCGCCTGCTGCTCGCCGTTCAGCGCGGTCGCGAAGTCGCGCGCGAAGACTTTCATCATGATCGGCTTGACCATCGAGCGTCCGTAGACCTCGACGTTCCCGCCGAACGAATAAAGCAGCGTCTTCCCCGTCACCCACGACACCGCGCCATGAATGGTGTTCTCGGCGACGCCGTTGCGGCGGTACTCGACGAGCGGCTGCCAGTTCGGCATGGCCCGCGCGAAGTTCGGCGCAGCGGCTTCGTCGAACGTTTTCGGTTCCTGTAAATCAGTTGGCATAATGAGGCGCGACTTTGGTCATGAAATCGGTCATGTTTTTCATGACTCGTTTCGAGTCGTGATTATTAAAATCGAACCAGAGCATGAGCCGGTCCTCGGAATGGAAGCGTCCGCGCATCTGCTCGACGATCGTTGCGGCGTCGCCGACCAGCGCGTTGTTCGTGGCTCGGCGCACCTTCTCCTCATCAAGTGTGCCTTCGAGCGCGCGCCAGTAATTCGACAACGCGTCCTTCGCCTCGGCTTCGGCCTGTGCCTTGTCGTCATTGATGAACACGAGCACCGTGCGCGGCATCAGACGCCGCTTCCAGCCGCCGCCGTCGGGGTGGTAATGCGTGAGCATCCGCTCGTTCGTCTTCTCGATTTCATCGCCGGGCGTGATCGAGAGATTGAACACGCCGACCGGCAGGATCGTGTTCGCGAAGATCTGCGTCGCGGAATCGTGCGAGCCGATCGAGAGTCGCAGCAGATCCATGCGCGATTCGTGCGGCACGATCTTGAGATTCGGAAAGCGCCAGCGCGGCTCGAGCGGCACTTCGTCAACGTATTGACCATGCGCGTCCATGACGCGCTGCCAGTCCGCGTCGCCGCGAAAATCGGAGCGCTTCAATGAACGGCGCGCGATCGAATCCGAGCTCAATGTCTCGCCTTTCAAAAGGCGCAGAAAGATCTCGGTCGCTTCTTCGAAGATTTTGCTTTTGACGACCGGCCACGCCGCGGCTTCGACCGGATTGCGCGGCACGATTCCGTACGGCACGTTGATGAACGGGAAGCGTCCCGACGCGAAGCCGATCGTGAGCAGGCGCCGTTCGTTTTCATCGAGACCGTGCAGCGCGAGGAAGGTCTTGATGCGCTCTGCCGCGGCAATCGGTCCGCCGTTGCAGAGAATGTTCATGATCGCGGAGCCGACGCCGATGCGTTTCGTGCGCGCAAACACGCGATGCGCGAGTTGCAGGATGTCGGTGTTCAATCCGATCTCGCCGACGAAGTGCGGGATCACCGCGCCCGGATTCGTCTTCTGCACCTCGGTGGAGAGATGACTCTCCGCCACCCACGCGGTGCCGAATCCAAGTCGATCCGCGAGCTCGACCTGTTCGAAGAAGTTCTCGAACATCACACGCTCGCTCGGCACGTATCCGTGCACATCGGTCTGACAGATGGAAAAGAAGATGTCGAGCTCCATGGAGGCGGATACATTAGGCGACATGAAACGTGCGATCAACTTGGCGCTGCTGTTCGTGACCATTGCGTGCTCCAGCGCGCCACCGAAGTTGTACGTCGTTCCGGATCGTGCGACGTACGAGAAGCTCGCGGCCGCCGATCCGGACAAGCGGCTGATCGATCTTGCGTCGCTGCACATTCCGCTCGACATCCGGTATGCGACGCCGAACAACTTCATGAAGACGACGTTGTATCCGGTTGCGAAAGCGTATCTGCGCGCGCCGGCAGCGAACGCGCTCGCGGATGTGCAACGCGAGCTCGCGACGCAAGGCATCGGCATCAAGGTGTTCGATGGGTATCGGCCGTATCGCGTGACGGTCGCGATGTGGGAACCGATCAAAAATCCCGATTACGTTGCAGATCCCGCGAAAGGCTCGCGGCACAATCGCGGCGCCGCGGTGGATCTCACGCTCATTGATTTGAAGACCGGCAACGAGCTGACGATGCCGACGCCGTACGACGATTTCACGTCACGCGCGCACCACGATTTCAACGATCTGCCCGAAGAGGCGCTGAAGAATCGCGCGCTGCTGCGCGATGTGATGGTGAAGCACGGCTTCGAACCGCTGCCGAGCGAATGGTGGCATTACGACTTTGCGGGCTGGCAGCGGTTCGAGTTGATGGATGTCGCGCTGGACGCGCTTTAGCTCAATCTGTCATCCCGAGCGAAGCGAGGGACCTGGGCGGGGGGTGGCGCCTAACACGTACTTCGTGCCGCCCACCCGCCCAGGTCCCTCGCTCGCGCTCGGGATGACATGCGGACACGTACTTTGTGCCGCCCCACCCACCCAGGTGCCGCCCGCACGCCCGGGGGGCCCTAAGCGGGATGTTCGCGGCACGAACGACACATATCACACCTTTTTGTGTTACGCGGGTTTGGTGGCGCGGGGGGGC
>JBQCJC010000425.1:0-2320 GCA_051953135.1 Thermoanaerobaculia bacterium
GTTGAGGGCGTGGGGGGCTGGGGCGGCGGAGGGGGGGGGCGGACGCCCTGAAATAGAACCGTGGCGGGGGGGGCACTTCGCCCGCCGGACAATTGATCAAGGGGGGGGGCTAAGCCCCCGCCTCTCCACTGATCCGTGCAGCCCTGACCGCGTCGTTGTGATACAACGCCCGCCGCTATGAAAGTCCACGAGTACCAGGCAAAGGAAATTCTGCGGCGCTACGGTGTACCGACGCCGCGCGGCATCGTCGTCGACACTCCCGATGAAGCGCGTCAGGCCGCGAAAGAGCTCGGCGGTCGCGTTGTCGTCAAGGCTCAGATTCATGCGGGCGGCCGCGGCAAGGGCGGCGGCGTGAAGCTCGCGAAAACCGCTGACGAAGCGGCCGAGCTGACGAAGAACATGCTCGGCATGACGCTCGTCACGCACCAGACCGGTCCCGAAGGCCGCGTCGTACGCAAAGTGCTCATCGAAGAAGCACTGAATCTCGACAAAGAGTTCTACCTCGCGATCACGCTCGATCGCGCGAGCGGGATGAATATCATCATGGCCTCGCAGCAGGGCGGTATGGACATCGAAGAGGTGGCCGCGCACGATCCGAATGCGATCAGCCGCATCGCAATCGACACGGTCGTCGGCGTGCAGCCGTTCCAGGCGCGTCAGGTTGCGTACGCCCTCGGGCTCAGCGGCGACTCATTCAAGAAGTGCGTCGACTTCGTGCAGAAGCTGATGCGCGCGTATGTCGACACCGATGCGGCGCTCGCGGAGATCAACCCTCTGCTCGTGACGAAGGAAGGCGACGTTCTCGCGCTCGACTGCAAGATGAACTTCGACGACAACGCGCTGTTCCGTCACAAGGACATCGTCGAGATGCGCGACTTCCATGAGGAAGATCCGCTCGAAGTCGAGTCTTCGAAGTTCGGTCTCAACTATATCAAGCTCGATGGCAACGTCGGCTGCATGGTCAACGGCGCGGGTCTCGCGATGGCGACGATGGACATCGTCAAGCTTGCGGGCGGCGAGCCTGCGAACTTCCTCGACGTCGGCGGCGGCGCGAGTGCCGAGCAGGTCAAGAATGCTTTTCGCATCATTTTGAGCGACAAAAATGTGAAAGCAATTTTGATCAACATTTTCGGCGGCATCATGCGCGGCGATCGCATCGCCGAGGGCGTGGTCAGCGCGTCGCGTGAAGTCGGACTCCCGGTGCCGGTGGTCGTTCGTCTCGAAGGAACGAACGTCGAGCTGGGCAAGCAGATCCTCAAGGATTCGGGCCTGCCGCTCATCACCGCCGATGGAATGTGGGACGCGGCGCAGAAGGTCGTGGCCGCAGCTAAAGGACAGGCGTAAGCAACATGGCAATCTGGGCAGACAAGAACACGAAAGTCATCGTTCAGGGCATCACCGGTCGCGAGGGAACCTTTCACGCGATCGGATGCCGTGATTACGGAACGCAGGTCGTCGGCGGTGTGACGCCAGGCAAGGGCGGCACGACGCACGAAGGCTTCCCGGTTTTCAATACCGTCGTCGATGCGCGTGAGAAAGCGGGCGCGAACTGCTCGCTGATCTTCGTGCCGCCGCCGTTCGCGGCCGATGCGGTGATGGAGTCCGCGGACGCGGGCATCGAGTTGATCGTGTGCATCACCGAGGGCATTCCGGTGAACGACATGATCAAGGCGCACGATTTTCTGAAGAAGAACAACGCGCGTCGCGTGGCCGCGGGCCAGGCGCCGTCGCGTCTCATCGGACCGAACTGCCCCGGCATCATCACGCCGGATCAGGCGAAGATCGGCATCATGCCGGGACACATTCACAAAGCCGGTCCGATCGGCATCGTGTCGCGCTCGGGAACGCTCACGTACGAAGCGGTCGGACAGACGCGCCACATCGGTCAGTCGACGGCGGTCGGCATCGGCGGCGATCCGCTGCCGGGCACGAACTTCATCGACTGCCTCGCCGCGTTCCAGGCGGATCCGCAGACCGAGGCGATCATCATGATCGGTGAGATCGGCGGCAGCGCGGAAGAAGAAGCGGCGGCCTTCGTGAAAGCGAACGTGACGAAGCCGGTGGTCGCGTTCATCGCCGGTCAGACGGCGCCTCCGGGACGCCGCATGGGCCACGCCGGCGCGATCATCAGCGGCGGCAAAGGCACGGCGTCGGAGAAGATGGCAGCGCTCGAAGCGGCCGGCATTCACGTTGTGAAAGCGCCGAGCGACATGGGCGCGAAGATCGAAGAAGTTTGGAAGTAAGGTGTCCTCAAACGGCACGTGGAGCGGCGGGCTCTCAGCCCGCCGTTTTCGTTTGTGCGAGCATTCCCGGCGGGCTG
>JBQCJC010000426.1:0-12378 GCA_051953135.1 Thermoanaerobaculia bacterium
CCTGACTTCGACCAAAGGGAGAACGAATGGACATATTGAATCATCGCGGCGGCTGGATCGAAGTGATCGCCGGCGGCATGTTCAGCGGCAAGAGCGAAGAGTTGATTCGCCGCGTGCGTCGCGCCGAGATCGCGCGCCAGCGCACGCAGATTTTCAAGCCGGCGATAGACAATCGCTTCGACGCCAAGCGCATCATCTCGCGCGACAACCGCGGCATTGACGCCATCGCCGTCGCCAACGCGGCAGAGCTGCGCGCCAACCTCGTCTTCGGCGTCAAGGTCGTCGGCATTGACGAAGTCCAGTTCTTCGACGCCGCCATCGTTGACCTCTGCATGGAGCTTGCCGACGCCGGCATTCGCGTCATCGCCGCCGGTCTCGATCAGGACTACATGCGCCGTCCGTTCGGACCGATGCCCGCGCTGCTTTCCGTCGCGGAAGAAGTGTCGAAGATTCACGCCGTCTGCGTGCGTTGTCGCGGCGCCGCGCATTACTCGCAGCGCGTGTCCGGCGGAAACGCGCAGGTGGAAGTCGGCGACTCGTCGTACGAAGCGCGTTGCCGCGGTTGTTTCGAGCAATATCGCGCGATGCCGGAAGAGACGCCGGCGGTGCAGCTCACGATTCCTCAACCGGTCGCCGGGAACGCGTGAAGTTCCCGCTCCGCGCTCTGCTGCTCCTCGGCGTTCTCGCAAGCGCCGCCTGTCGCGAGGCAGGCGGCGTCGCGCAGGACCCGATCGATCGCGAGGCGGAAGCGCTCTTCACGAATTACCTGCGCATCGACACGACCAATCCTCCCGGCAACGAAACTCCCGCCGCCGTTTTTCTGCGCGATGCGTTGAAGAAAGACGGCATCGATGCGCAACTCGTCGGCGTCGATCCGAAACGTCAGGCGGTCTACGCGCGACTCTCCTCGGGTACGAGTGAGAAAGCGCTGCTGCTGCTCAGTCATCTCGACGTCGTGCCGGCGACGAATGCGCGCTGGACGTATCCGCCGTTCAGCGGCGCGCGCGCGGGCGGCTACATCTGGGGCCGCGGCGCACTCGACATCAAGTCGCTCACCATCGCGCAGTTGTATGCCGTCATCGATCTCAAACGCCGCGGCGCGAAACTGCGTCGTGATGTGATTTTTCTCGCGGTGCCGGATGAAGAACGCGGCGGAACGAATGGCGCGAAGATGCTGCTCGACACGCAGCCGCAACTCTTCGACAACGTCGGCTTCGTCCTCAACGAAGGCGGCACGAACGAGACCGCGGTGGACAAGGTGATCTTCTGGGGCATCGAAGTGCAGCAGAAGAATCCGTTGTGGCTGCGACTCGTGAGCGAAGGCACCGGCGGTCATGGTGCATCGCCGCCGGAGAATGGCGGCGCGCCGAGCAAACTCGTGCGCGCGCTCGCGGCCGTCGATCAGATCCCGACGCCGTATCGTCTCGATCCATCCGTAGCGCGCACGTCGGAGATTCTCGCGAAGACGCGCACCGATGGTCGCGCCGCGCTGTTTCGCAAATTTCGCGAGCCGCTCGATGAGCATGCGATCAAAGCGTTGCCGGAGGGATATCGCACGCTGTTGAAGGACACGATTGCGATTACGCATCTCGATGCAGGCGATGCCGTGAACATCATGCCCGCGCGTGCGATCGCCGATCTCGACATTCGCCTCCTGCCCGCCACGAAAGCCGACGAGATGATCGCCACGATCACGAAAGCCGTCGGCGACAACGCGAAAGTCGAAGTGTTGCTGCAGAGCGAGCCATCGCCGGATAGTCCCGCGAGCGGCGAGTTGTACACGACGCTCGTGCGAGCGATGCGCGAGAGCTCGCCGGGATCCACGGTCGGACCTTTCGTCACCGGCGGCACGAACGACAGCCGGTTCTTTCGCCGCCGCGGCGTGATCGCGTACGGCATCGCGCCGTTCAAAGTGAACTACTACGACGCGGACGGCGTACACGGTGCCGACGAGCGCATTCGCGCGCGCTTCTTTACCGAAGGTGTGCGGCTCACGCGAAGGATCGTGCGAGACTTCTGCGCGCAGTGATTCGCCGTCATCGATTCGCGCTCGCGTTCCTGGCCGTGCTCGCGGCGATTCTCTTCATCGCGCCGCTCGCGAAACGCGAAGTCTTTCAGCTTCGCGATCACTTCGATTACTTCCAGCCGCTGCGCTGGTTCACCGCGCACGAGTTGAGCGAAGGGCGCCTGCCGCTCTGGAATCCGTACAACGCATCGGGCGAGCCGTGGTTCGCGAATCCGCAGACCGGCGTCTTCTATCCGCCCGCGTGGTTATTTCTCGTGCTGCCGTTCGAAACGGCGTACATGCTTTACCTGCTCGCGCATCTCACGCTCCTCGGATGGAGCGCGTATCTGCTCTTCGCGCGCAGCAACTCCACCGGTGCGGCGATGGTTGGCGCGGCCGCGATTTTGTTCAGCGGCCCGATGCTCTCGCTCGTCGACGTCTCGAACAACCTCGCTTCGCTCGCGTGGCTGCCGCTCGCGTTGTGGTGCGCGGCGGAAGGCGCATGGAAGCGGGGAGGCGTCGTGCTCGCGCTAACGTTTCTCGCGGGCGAGCCATTCATCGCCGGACTCGCGGCACTGCTCTACGTGCTCGTGCGACGCAATCGCGATGTCATCGGCACCGCGCTTGTCGCGTTCGGACTCTCCGCATTTCAGTTGCTGCCGTTTCTCGAATGGGTGCGCGGCAGCGATCGCACGCGCGGCATGGACGCGTCGATCATCCTTCGCGACTCGATGCCGTTGCGCGACTGGCTGCGCGTTGTCGTCCCGCCGGCGTTGTTCGACGGAGAGTCGACGCAGTACTTCATTCTGAAACTGTACGGCGGCGTGATCGTGGCGCTGCTCGCGCTGATCGCGCTCACGCTCGTGCGCAAACGGCGGGACGTGATCGCGTGGGTCGCGTTGCTCGTCGTCGCAATCCTCGTTTCGATTGGACCTTCGCTTCTCGTTTCGCTGCCGCTCACGTTGTTTCGTTATCCCGCGCGTCTCGTACCGATCGGCGCGCTCGCGATTGCCGCGCTCGCTGCCGCGGGATGGGATCGATTGCGCAATGCGATGCGCATCGACAAGCGCTGGCTCGATCTTCTTCTCATCGCGCTCGTCGTCGCCGATCTTCTGCCGCATGCGATGACGTTGTTCAGCACGCGGCGCTGGCATCGCGACGTCGTGCCGTACGCCGAATCGATCGGAGCGCAGCACAAGTTTCTGCGCATCGGCATCGATGCACGATCGCGACTCGAAGCGATCAGCGGATATCTCAATCTCTACGATCATCGCTACGACGTCGACACCGCGGCGCCGCTCGTGAATCGCGCGTATCTCGACAATCTCATTCGCCTGCAGCGCGTCCCTTCGCGCTCGCGACTCGATGCCGCTGCCGTCGGCTACGTCATCTCACCGCGCGATCTTCCTCCGCCACTCACGCGCATCGCGCGGGCATGGGACACGAATGTGTTCGCGGTGCCGCGAGCGCGTGCGATGTGTGTGGCGATTGCAGGCTCTCGTGTCACTCCTCTCACGTGCGAGCTGACTACGTCACGTGCACGCGTGATCGTCGATGCGGCGGAAGCGTCGCTGGTGACGATCGCGCAACAGGATGCACCGGGATGGTCGGTGACGATCGATGGCCGTCCTGCCGAAAAACAGCGATTTTTCGGGCTTTTTCGGGCAGTTTCAGTTCCCGCGGGACATCACGAGATCCTCTGGACGTATCATCCGCGCTCGTTTTTTTTCGGCGCGATCATGACGCTCGTCACAGGGATCGCGCTGACGTTTCGAGTATTTGTCAAGCGCACGCGATGAGGAAATTTTTTCTTCCGTTCGCGCGAATTGCGAGTAGTAGAATCCCCGTTCTCCAAAGATCCAAAACGCTGAGGTCAGACGAAACATGGTAAGCATCGACGATCGCTTGAACGCCATCATCCGGGAGTTGATTGGCAACGGAATCACACTGGAACAGGCAGTTGAAGCGTTCGAGGGGAAGTACATCGTCGCGGCGATGACGGCCAGCAAAGGCAACGTCACGCAGGCCTCGCGCAAACTCGGCGTCCACCGCAACACGCTGCACAACAAACTCCGTACGCAGACGATGCTCAACGGCTTCGCCGACTCCGTGCGCCCGGTGCGCCGCCGCGCGATCTCGCACAAGCGCGTTGGTGTGCCCGTGGCGAAATCGTCGAAGGCGTCGCGTACGCGGGAGTAGGAGTCGGTAGTCAGTAGTCGGTAGTCGGGGAGACCGCCGGCCCGCCACGACGATCGAACGATCGCCACTTCCTCGTTCCCCGGACCAATCCGTCACTCCGCGTATCGTCGATCAGGCCGTCGTGTGTTCTTGCGCCGCCGCGAGAGCGAAGCCATCTCCTCGTTCCCCCGACAACCGACAACCGACTACCGACAACCGAGGTTACACTCCGCCCCCGTGAGCACATCCTCGCTGGGACTCCCGCATCGCCCGGAGCTGCATGAAGCGATCATCGCGTTGCTGCGGCAGCGCGGGAATCGTCTCCTCGCCACGAAGGACATCTTCGAGCGTCTCGCCGACGCGGACTTTACGCGCGAAGAAGTCGATCGCGCCGTCGAGGATCTCGAGCGAGAGGGAACGGTCATCGCCGTGCGCGGCAAGCGCTACTCGCTGCTCGAGTTCACGCCGTATCACGCGGGCGCGATTCGCGTGTACAACGACGGTCACGGCACCGTGCGCGGTGGCGAGGACGAGCCCGACATCTACATCGATCGCCGCCAGCTCAAAGGCGCGATGAACGCCGATCTCGTGATCGTGCGCGTCGACAAACGCAACGCCAAGATTCGCCGCGTTCGCGATCGCGAGTATCTCGATGGCGAAGTGATTCGCATCCTGCGCCGTGCACATCGCACGGTCGTCGGACGTTTTCATCTCGTCGAGCCGGATCCGTACGTCGTGCCCTTCGACATTCGCATCGACACCGACATCCTCATCGAAGGCGAAGACTTCATGGATGCCCGCGACGGCGAGATGGTGAACGTCGAGATCGATCGCTATCCCGATCGCACGACGCACTTCGCCACCGGACGCATCGTCGAGGTGCTCGGGTTCATCGGCGATCCCGGCGTCGACATCGAGGTTGTCGTCCGAAAGCATCACATCCCGCACAACTTCCCTCCGGAAGTGTTGCGAGAAGCAGAATCGATCCCGATCGAAGTTCCCGAAGAAGAGATCGCGAAGCGCGTCGATCTGCGCAATCGCAACATCGTCACGATCGATGGCGAGACGGCGAAGGATTTCGACGATGCGGTCGAAGTGCAGCGTCTCGACAACGGCAACTATCTCCTCGGCGTCCACATCGCCGACGTCGCGCACTATGTCACCGAGAACAGCGAGCTCGACGTCGAAGCATTCGAGCGTGGCACGTCGGTTTACTTTCCGGGCCGCGCGATCCCGATGCTGCCCGAGGTCTTGTCGAACGGGATTTGCTCACTCAATCCGAAAGTCGAACGACTCACATTCTCGTGCGAGATCGAGATCGATCCGCGCGGCCGCTTCGTCGATCACAAGATCTACAAATCGGTCATCCGCACGAAAGAACGGATGACGTACACGAACGTCAACGCGATTCTCGTCGCGAAAGGCGTCGCGCAATCGTCAGGCGCGGAGCGCGATGCCGCGGCCGAAGCGAATGGCCCGGCGCTGCTCGATCGCTACGGATATCTGCTCGAAGACTTCGTGCGCATGCACGAGCTCTACGAGGTTCTGCGCACGCGCCGCGAGCAGCGCGGCTCGATCGATTTCGATCTGCCCGAAGCGGAAGTGATGTTAGGCGTGAGCGGCGACATCGAAGCGATTCGCCCGACCGAGCGCAACGTCGCACATCGTCTCATCGAAGAGTTCATGCTCGCGGCGAACGAAGTCGTGGCGCGCGAGCTCGTCTTCGCGAATCAGCCCGGCCTCTATCGCGTGCACCAGCAGCCGGATCCGCAGAAGCTCGAAGATCTCAAAGAAATCCTCCGCGAATTCAAGCTCAAGCTGCGCGGCGATGTCGAAGACATCCGCCCGGCCGAATTGCAGCGCGTGCTGAAGGAAGTGGCTGGACGTCCTGAAGAGCGCTTTCTCACAAACATCATCCTGCGCTCGATGAAGCGCGCGTTTTACTCCGAGACGAGCACGGGACACTTCGCGCTCGCGTTCGAGCACTACTGTCACTTCACGTCGCCGATTCGACGCTATCCCGATCTCATCGTCCATCGCCGCTTGTTCGAGTTGATCTCACAAGGCGCGCTCTACGGTGAGCGACTCGAGCAGATCGAGCGAGCGCATCCGCAGTACGCGTTGCAGTCGAGCGAGCGCGAGCGTCGCGCGGAAGAGGCATCGCGCGAAGTGCTCGAGTGGAAGAAAGTGATCTTCATGCGCGACAAAGTCGGCAACGAGTACGACGGCATCATCACCGGCGTCGCACCGTTCGGCCTGTTCGTCGAGCTCGAGGAGATTTTCGTGCAGGGCATGGTGCCGGTCGCCACGATCGGCGGCGATTTCTGGCACTACTACGACAAGGAACATCGCATGCGCGGCGAGTCCACTCGTCGCGAGCTTCGCCTCGGCGACCACGTCAGGATTCGCGTCGACTCGATCGACGAGGACAAGCATCAGTTGGAGTTTCGCCTGGTGGCGGTGGCAGGGCAGGCGATCAAGGAAAGGGAGCGATGAGATGAGTGATGAATGAGGAGTGATGAATGATGAACTGCCCGGCAAGGACGTGCGGTCATTTCAATGGCCGTGAGGACTTGCACCGAGGTTCATCACTCATCATTCATCATTCATCACTCGTTCTGAGCCCCAGACTCCCAATCGGGCCCTACATTTGCTTTCCGCTAAACTCACTTTATGGACCGCAACGAATCGGCGGCGCGTTTGCGGCAACTTGTCGACCAGCGCGTCGCACTCGAGAACACTCTTCAGAAAGAACCCGGCGAGTTGTCCGACGCGCAGGTGCGCGAGTACGACTCGAAGTATCAGTCCCTCCAGCGCCAGCTCGCGTCGATGTTTCGTGAGACGGGCGACGATCAGCAGCGCGTGACGGTGATGCTCGAGATGATGCGCATTCTCGAGAATCGCCTCGTCTACCTGCAGAACTTCATCGTCGATCCGACCTCCGAGAATCGTTTGCTCGCGCAACTCGTCAAGCCCTTCATTGATGACGTGAGTCGCGAGAAGACGCCCGTGCTCACGACGCTCGAATCGATTTACTTCCGTGCGGTGGCGGCGCTGTACGCCGGCGACGTCGCGAAAGCGCGCGAAGGATTCAGCGCGGCGTGCGCGTCGGAGGAGAGCGACGAGGCGAACGACATCAAGTACAAGTCGTACGTCATCCTCGGTCATCTCTCGCACGACGAGGCCGATTACGCGAAGGCGAAGGAACTGCACGAGCAGTCGCTGCGCTACTCCGCGAACGACAACGTCACCGCGCAGGCGCTCGCGCTCAAAGCGTTGAACTCGTACGCGCTGCACGATTTCGATGACGCGCTGCATTTGTTCGCCGAGTCGCTGACGCTGTTCGATGAGAACAAGCCGTTCTTCAACTCCTACTTCTATCGCAACGCGCTGCTGTTCTGCGGCGCGATTCATTTCGATCGGCGCCAGTATCCCGAGGCCGAGACCTTCTATTCGCGTGTGGCGGGGAGTGTCGATCAAACCTCGTTCGACTATTTCGACGCGCTCTCGCATCTCGGCCGCATCTACTACTCGCAACAGAAGTACGATGACGCCGTGAAGTCTTTCGACAAGGCCGTGCAGACGCATCGATTCAGCGAGAACGAATACGTCGTCGACACCTGGTTCTGGATCGCGCGTTGTCATCTGCGACGCAACGATTCGAGCGAGGCTCGCAAGTACCTCGAGAAGATCGCCGCGAGCGATGTTCGCTACGAGAAGAAGCCGCAGGCCGTGGAGCTCCTGCAACGGATCGCATGACGCTCGACGAATTCGAATCGCAAGTCATGGCCGGTCTGTTGGCCGGCGATGATCCGACGCTCGAGCAACTGCGCGCGCAGTACGCCGCGGCAATCGTGCGCGATCGCGAGATCACCGCGACCGGCTTCGTCACGCGCTTCGACGTGCCGTCGTCCGTGCCGGCGATCGCGCGAAAGCTCCTGCACCTCGATGATTTGCAGGTGCAACTCGCCGGCGCTGACACGCCCGCCGACACGTCCGTGCACGTGCACAACGGCCGCCTGCGCTCGCTCGAATGCTTCGTCTACGACGGCACGTTCCCGAGCGAGCCCGAGATTCAGGCGGCGTGGTACTACGGCACGGAGCGCTACCCCGGCATCACGAACGAGTTGATGGCGGAGCGCGATCTGGAAGAGTTGCTCGAAGACGAGGACTAGGGGATCGGAAGTTTGTCCATCATCTCCGACGTGATGATGAACTCTCCGGGTTGCGGATCCGGAATCGCAACGATGTACGTGGACGCGAGGCTTCTGCGAAACCGTCGCATTCGCAGCGCGATCGGCGTGCTCGCGTTCCGCCACACCTCGACATTTCGCCGTTTCGCAGTCTTGTAAAGTGGAAACTTCGCGGTGATGTCGTAACTAGTGCCGACCGGCACCCAGTCGAACTCGTAGCGGCCGTTCGAGTCCGTCACTGCCGTGCGCACGAACAACGATTCTGGCTGCGACAACGTGAGCGTCACACCCGGCAATGGTCCGTTTCGATCGGCAACAGTTCCGGCGATGCTGCCGTAGTCATCGGCGAAAACGCTCGCCGCGCAAAAAAGAGTGATGCACGCGATCAGCCATCGCATGCGTCGATGCTAGCTCGCTTGAAAAACGCCGGCGGGATCGAAGTTGAAACGACTCGCGTCGTTACTGCGCGCGTTTCGTCGCCTTGCGCAATGCCTCTTCCAGCGCTTCCATCGGTGTCATATCAATCGATGCTTTTCGGCGGCGCTTCAGCGCGAGCGGAATGATCGTCCATGCGTCGCGGCCGTCGAGTGGCGCGATCGGAAGAAGGTTCAGTGCCGCAATCGTCAGCGATGGTGCGGCGAGCACCCATAGCGCCGCGTTCAGTGCGCCCATGCTCGGGATGAAATCCGTCTTCAGGACGATCATGCAGGGCACGGCGACGATCGCCTGCGCGATCACGCCTCCCCACGCGATCAGCGTCCGATCCCATGGCGAGCGCGCCTGCTCATAGCGACATTCGCCGTGAAACGGATAAATCTCGATGGAGAACACGCGATGCCGGCGCCGGGTGGCCACGATGTGATGCCCGAGCTCGTGAATGACGAGCATCGCGACATAGCCCGCAACCAGCGCGCTGATGACCGCCAGCTCGCGCCAGCCAGCGATCATCGCCACGATCGCGAGCAACGGAACGGTCCAGTGCACGCGAATCGGAACGCCGCGCGGCGTTCGCGCGATCTCGAACATGCGCGAGACCCACGACAGATTCACGCGCCGAGTTTAGCGTGCTCTACTTTTCGTTGCCCTTCCAAACCACCACATCGTCGTAGATGTTGTAGAGCGACGTCACCCAGATCTCCGGTGCGTCGGCGCCCTTCTTCCACTCCACTTCAAACGGCTGGTTCGTTTTGCCGAGCACGCGATCGTTGCCCATCACGCGTGCGTCCACCGGCTTGCCGGTGACGGAATCCTTCGCGGTGATCGTGATCGTGTTTTTGCCGCGCTGCAGCGTCTTCGGCGACATCTCGAGCACCATCGATGATTCGGCGATCGGCAGGTCGTACGATTCGGTGCGATAGCCATCGGCGGTGATGGTGATGACTGGCGGGACGACGTCGTAGTGACCGTCGGCGCGTTTCACTTTCTTGAACGCGAGTTTGTATCGCTGTGCGTAGCCGGTGAGCGGCTTCCCGTCGATCGTGTCCGTCGGGAAGAAGCGATTCGAATCGACGGTCACGTGAGCCATGACCGGAATGTGGGTTTCGCTGTCGATCGTGTAGAACGTGACTTTGCCGTCGAAGCTCGCCGGCAAGACCTCGGGCTGCATCCAGTGCTCGAGCGTGCGCTCGGGCTGTCCCGCGCGTGCTTCCGCGCCGCACTTCTGCGCTTCGGGATGCGTGACGCGCGTGCGATCGTCCTGCCCGAGGAAAAAGACCACGGAGAAATAGGTACAGCGTTCGCGATCGACCGGATCGTCGAACTTCGAACAACTCGCCGCGAAATCGTCGAACAGAATGTCCTTGCACCACACCCAGTGATTGCCCGGCACCGTCTGGCAATTCGCGATCTTCTCGCACAGCGGGTGCATCAGGGTGAGCAACTCGTCCCAGTGCGCGATGACCCATTCCTGCGGCAGCAACAGGCCGCGCAGTTTTGCGAGGGGTCCGAACTCCGATTGCTTCACCGCGGTACAGATGTCTTTCGCGGCGCATGGCTGCGGCACGAAATCATCGGGGAACGGATGCTTCGGCGCATCGGCAGCGAATGCGAGCGGAGCGAGGACGAGCGAGAGGGCGGCGAGAAGATTTTTCATCGACGATCGATAAGACGCGCGTCAGTGGAAACGCGTTACGACGAACGCGATGTCGTCCTTGAATTCTTCCGTGGCGGAGAATCCGCTGACATCCTCGTAAATCGCGTCGTACACCGTCGACAGGTCCTTGCCGGCCGCGCGTTCGAGCACCGTGGCGATGCGATCGATCGAGTAAAACTCGCCGCTGCGATTCACGCGATCCGTCAGTCCATCCGTGTAGACGAACATCGTGTCGCCAGGCGCAACGGGCAGCGAGTGCTGCTCGAACGCCATGTTCGGCATCGCGCCGAGGAGGTTCGACGGTTGCTCCAGGACAGCCGTGCGATTTGTTTCGCGCGAGTGCAGCAGAAACGGCGGATGCGCCGCATTCGAATAGAATACGTTGTGCTCTTCCATGCGAAACAGCGCCGCGGTTGCGAATTGCGACGGCAGGCTCACGCTGAAGAGAAAGTCATTCAGGCGCGACATGAACTCCGCGAGTGAGCCATCGCTCGCGGCTTCGGTGTGGATGTAGCTTTTCAGCAGCGACACGAGAATCGCGGCGGGCAATCCGTGTCCCGAAACATCCGCGACGAAGAGATACGTGCGATCGTCCTGCGCGAAGTAATCGTAGAAATCGCCGGAGAGCGTTTCGCTCGGAATGTACGCGGAGCGAATCTCGATGCGCGGCGATGCGAACGCACCCTGCGGCACGAGCGCTTCCTGCACGCGACGCGCGATCTGCAGGTCGCGCGTCATCTGCTGATTCATGCGTCGCAATTGATCCTGATACGCCTTCACGCGCAGGAGCGCGCGCAATCGCGCAACGACGACTTCGATGTCGGAGCCTTTCGTCACGAAATCATCCGCGCCGGCGCCGAGTCCTTCGACGACGTTGTTCGCGGAGTCGGCGCCGGTGAGCATGAGCACCGGGATCGTGTGCAACTCGGGATCGGATTTGATGCGGCGCGCGACTTCGAAGCCGTCCATGACGGGCATGCGGTAGTCGACGATGATCGCGTCCGCGAGTTGCTGGCGCGCGAGCGCAATTCCCTCTTCACCCGATTGCGCGGGCGCAACGTCGTAACCGCGACGCTCGAGGAAGCGCCGGGTCACCTGCAAGTCATTCGCGTTGTCGTCAATGATGACGATGCGTTGCCGCTTCTCCATAGTCCGGACGGTTTTGCGCGGGCGATTATGCAGGGGATCTGCCACTGTCGTATCTTGCGCGCCGCATGAAACTGATCGTCGGTCTCGGTAATCCCGGAACGGAGTACGAGCGCACGCGCCACAACGTCGGCTGGATGGTGCTGGATGCGTTCGCAAAGAAGTTCCGCATCGAGCTGAACAAGCACGAGAAGAGTGCGATGACCGGCACCGGCCGCGTGGCGGGCGGCAGTGTGATGCTGGCCAAACCGCTGACGTACATGAACCTTTCGGGCGACGCGGTGCGTCTGCTGATGAACGCGTATCTCGATTCACCGCAGGATCTCATCATCGTCTACGACGATATCGATCTCCCGCTGGGCAAGCTGCGCATCCGCCAGAACGGGTCCGCCGGAACGCACAACGGCATGCGCTCGATCATCAGCGAAATCCGTACGGAAAATTTTCCACGACTCCGCGTCGGCATCGGCGGCCCCGGCGACGCAAAGCTGCGCGATCACGTGCTCGATGAGTTCAACGGGGAAGAGCAGCCGGTGGTGGAGCGCGCGATCGAGCGCAGCGTCGACGCGCTGGTTCTGTTCGCGCGCGGAGACCTGAAGAGGGCGATGAACAGCTTTAATCGGGATCCGAGTGATGAGTGATGAGTGATGAGTGAGATGAGAGATGAGCGATGAGCGATGAACCGCGTCGCGAGATGCTCATTCGGTTCATTGACGTCATGTCGTAGGCCGTGACGCTGGCGATGCAGTTCATCGCTCATCGCT
>JBQCJC010000427.1:0-6381 GCA_051953135.1 Thermoanaerobaculia bacterium
ATTGACGCCAGAGCAAATTGCGGCAATCAATCGACGATTACAGTCACTTGACGTCTATGAGATCCGCGTCGTTCGCAACGATCTCGAGACAATCTTCCTGGAGATGGTGAGCGCATGAGCTTCTTCCGTGCATTTCGCAGCGAGTGGCTGAAGCGCAAGCGCAGTTTCGCCGCCACAATGATCCTCGGCGGCGCTTTATTCACGCCCGCCATCGTGACGGTCGTTCGCCTGATTCAATACAAAACCCTGCCCGCGCTTTATCAAACGCCGAATTTCTGGCCAGACCTCTGGCGCGCGTGTTGGGAATCGATGGCCGTGTTTTTCTTACCGTTAGGCGCAATACTGGCGACGAGTCTCGTCACCCAGAGCGAATTTCGCGGCAATGCGTGGAAACAAGTTCATACATTGCCATTACAGACGGCCGTGATCTTCCTCGCGAAATTGAGCGTCGTACTCGTAATGCTCGTGCAGTTCTTATTGATTTTCAATGGCGGCATTTATCTCGCAGCGATGGTTCCTGCGACTCTTATATCCGGCGTTGAGAAACCACGTGGCAGTTTCTTCGATTTACCGCTCTTACGCGAAAACACGTTCTATTTCATCGATTCCTTACCGATCTTAGCCGCACAGTACGCAATGGCCTTGCGCACAGGCAACGTACTCATCCCGATCGGAATCGGCTTCATGGCCTGGGTCGGTGCATTAGCCTCAGTGTCGTCCAAGGTCGCCGTATGGTGGCCCTACGGCTACACGATCATCCACTACATCGCGGACAAACCGAAAGGCGCGAAATTTGCGGCCTTTACGCAACTGCACTGGGTATCCGCGGCGTTCTTTATCGTACTGACCGTGGTGAGTTATGGATTGTTCGTGAGCAGAAAAGAGAAGGGTTAATTCAAATCGCGCTCGGCTTACCGAACAAATACCCCTGCACTTCCTCGCATTTTTGTTCGCGCAGGAACTCGACCTGCCCTTCCGTCTCCACGCCTTCCGCCGTGACGGCGAGATCGAGGCCGTGCGCCATGGCCACGATGGCCGAGACGATAGAGCGGTCGCTCGCACTGTCTTCGATCTCGGCGACGAACTCGCGATCGATCTTCACGCGATCGATCGGAAATCGGCGGAGATAATTGAGTGACGAGTGACCCGTGCCGAAATCATCGAGCGCGATGTGCACGCCGAGATCGCGTAAGGCACTGAGGGTTTTCATCGAGCGATCGGTATCCAGCATTGCCGTCGACTCGGTAATCTCCAGTTCCAGCGAATCCGGCGATAAACCGCTGTCATTCAATGCACGCGACACGACCGCGCGTAAATCCGATTGTTGAAATTGCCGCGGCGATAAATTCACCGCCACACGCATGGACTCATTGCCATTCGACTGCCATGCCTTCGCGCGGCGACATGCCTCACGCAAAACCCACTCGCCGATCGGCACGATCATGCGCGTCTCTTCCGCGATGTCGATGAACTGCGCGGGCGGCACGATTCCCACACCGGGACGATTCCAGCGCAGCA
This sequence comes from Thermoanaerobaculia bacterium, assembly GCA_051953135.1. Taxonomy (GTDB): domain Bacteria; phylum Acidobacteriota; class Thermoanaerobaculia; order Gp7-AA8; family Gp7-AA8; genus QHVT01. The sequence continues at coordinate 1,519 of JBQCJC010000427.1, forward strand.
GCGCTTCTCGCCCCGCGATCGAACGTGAGTCGAGCATCACGATCGGCTGGAAGTGCAGCACGAGCTCATCGCGATCGATGGCGCGTCGCAACGCGCTCTCGACCGACAAGCGCTCCGTCGCGCGCGAGTTCATCGCCGCGCTGCACAACTGGAACGAATTGCGGCCGTGATCCTTGGCGCGATACATCGCCGCATCCGCATTCTTCAGCAGCGTCTCGGTGGTCTCGCCATCGTTCGGATAGAGCGCGATGCCGATGCTCGTCGTGACGTATAGCTCGTGTCCTTCGAGACGCACCGGCTCCGCAACGGTATCGAGCAATTTCTGCGCGATGGCCACGGCGAGGTTGCTGTTCTCGAGATCGCTCAACAACACGGTGAATTCATCGCCGCCCATGCGCGCGATCGTGTCGCCTTCGCGCAGCACGCTCTTCAGGCGCATGGCGATGATGCGCAGCAGCTCGTCGCCTAACGAATGGCCGAGGGTGTCGTTGACGAACTTGAAGCGATCGAGATCGAGGAACATCACCGCCAGCGACGAGTCCTGCCGCTTCGCATGCGCGAGCGCAATCGTCAGACGATCGCGAAACAGCAATCGATTCGGCAGACCGGTGAGCGAGTCGTGATACGCCTGATACTCGATCTGCTCTTCCGCACGGCGCCGCTCGCTGATGTCGCGCGACACCGACACGATCTCATCGATCGTCTTCGTCTCCGGATTGAGAATCGCGCGACACGTGGTCTCGAACCAAACCTCGCTGCCGCTCTTGCGCAGCGCGCGATAACTGAACGTTTGCGACGAGCGGCGCAGACTGAGCAGGCCGGTGTTGCGCCGCACGACGTGATGATCGTCGCGATGCACGAATTCGAGGAACGAGCGGCCGATCATCTCCGACGGCTCGTAGCCGAGAAGACTGCGAACGGCGTCCGAGGCATAGACGATGCGGCCGCGTCGCGTCGTGCGCGCGATGAGATCCGTCGAGTACTCGGCCATGACGCGATAGCGCTCTTCACTTTCGCGCAGCGCATTCTCGGCGCGCTTGCGATCGGTGATGTCGATGACCGTTCCCTCGAGAATGCGGCCGTCGAGCAGATGCACGGACTCGAGCAGCCACACCGGCACGCCATCGCGACGGCGCAGACAAACTTCGATGCCGCGCGTGCCGTTGTTCGCGAGCACGGTCTTGACGAACTCGTCGCGCTGCGCCGGATCGAAGTACAGCTCGCGCGCGTTGAAGCGGAGGAACTCTTCCTTCGTATCGAAGCCGAGGAGATGCGCCATCGCTTCGTTGCACTCGAGCATCCGGCCATCGAGTGCGTTGCGATACACGCCCGCCTGGTTGCGCTCGAAGAGCAATCGATGCCGCTCTTCGCTCATGCGCAACGCCTGGAACGTGCGAATGCGCTCGATGGCGCTGCCGATGATCTCGCTCGACGTGCGCAACAATCGCAGCGTCTCGTCGGTCCACTCGAATTCCTCGTGCACGCTGCTGAGCCCCACGCTGCCGGCCAGCTCTTTGTGCACGAGCAGCGGAACGAAGATCGCGCTGATGATTCCGTATCGCTCCGCCAACCGCTTCTCGTTCGCCGCCTCGGCCGGCAATTCATCCGGGTTGCGCCAGCGCAGAATCTCGCCGCTGCTGAGACTGCGCGACCACCACGGAAACACCGCGATCGGAAGATTGCCGTAGAGATCACGGCGATCGACGCTGCCCGTGTCGTTCCATTCGTACGCGAGCCGCACCGCGAGCCCGTCCTCGTCGACGAGGAACACATGCGCGCGCGGCACGCCGACGAACAGCGCGAGATCCGCGAGCGCATCGACGATCGCGCCATCGAGCTCGTCGTCGCCCGCGTTTGCGAATCGTGTGGAGATCGCGGCGATCAGCGTTTCGTAGTCGAGTCGATGCCGCAGCGCTTCCTGCTGCTCGCGGCGCTCGGTGGCATCGAGTGCCATCGTGACGAGATCGGCGAGCGAGCTCGCGAAGTTTTCTTCCTCGACCGTCCACGTGCGCTGCGGGCCGATATGCTCGAAACACACGACGCCGGACATGTGGCCGAGGCGGCGGAATGGTGCGTCGAGCATCGACGTGACGCCGTAGCGATTGAGATACGTCTCCGTGAACGCGCTCGTGCGCGGATCGAGCAACGCGTCGTCCGCGGTGATCGTGCGCTCCGACTCGAGCGCTTTGAAATACACCGGATACTTCGATGCGGTGAGCTCGCCGCCGCCGGAATGGAGTCGCGGCGTGCGCTCGTACAACTCGACGCAGCGAATGGCCTGGCGATCGGGCGTGAAGAACCAGATCCCGACGCGCTCCACTTCGAGCGTCTCCGCCGCCGCCGTGGCGATGTCATTCAGTGCATCTGCAAGAACCCCGGAGTGAATCGACGGCCGGCGCGCAAGTTCAACGAGGGCAGCATTCTGGCGCCGGAGACGACTATCCGAGTCGTTGAACAGCCGATCGAGACGGGCCACGTAGATATTGTAGGGCCGAGGGCTGAGGGCCAAGGGCCGAGGGAGTTCTCGCGAGAGTGTCGGATTTCGCCTGAACGTCCACGACGACCGACTACACCCTCGGCTCTTCTGTCACACGCGCTCGAGCCCGTACACGTTCACATTCACCTCGCGCGCGTAATGCCGCAGTGCCGGCTGTTCCGCTCGCTTCACGCCTGCGGCCCAGATCAACGTCTCCTCGCAGTGCAGCACCTCCGCCTTTTGCGCGGGATACGGCTGATGATGCACGCGGGCGCGATAGAGATTCTTCGCGTCATCCTGCGAGTAGAGGATGTAGCGCTCGAGGAGAAAGTGCTCGATCGTACCGGGCGCGGATGCCGTGGCCGGACCTTCGATCGGGCGATAGCGGAGATGCGCGTTCGCGGGCTTCGTTCCGCGATCGTCCGTGCGCTTCGTCTCGAACGCGATCGTCGGGATCGCCTCGTGCGTCGCGACGAACTCGATGTCCGCGCTGAAGTATGGAAGGTGGTACGTCATGCGTGCCGCCTCCACGGCGAGACGGCTCGAGGCGTCGAGACTGAAGAACCACACTCCGGGATTCTGTCCCTCCACATGGACGTACGTCCGCACGTTGATCTCGTGAAAGCTCGACACGCCGGGCAGCGGCGGAAAGAGGATCGGCCGCACGCCGGTCATCGTGAACGGCACGAGACCGATGTACGCCTTTCCTTCGAAGGTATCGAGCGTCAGCCGCGGAGGCAGCAGCGACTGCAGTTCCATCGGCGGAACTTCCCAGTGGAGAAACAGCAGGTGATGCCAGTTCTGATGCATCAGAACCTGCTGATCGGGTTCGAGCGTGGGGGTAATGCGATCGATATCGTCATGCTGGTGCATCACAACGGCCTGATGCGACTCGCGCGCCGACTATTCGAAGAGGTCGTACTCCGCGACCGGCAACTCGGACGGTTCCGTCCAGCGCCAGGTCTCGAAGATGTACAGATCGAACAGCAGCAGGAACACTTCGCGCGACATTTTCCAGCGTGAGTGCAAGCCATCGAGCAAACCGCGCTTCGATTCCTTGATCACGTGATCGAGGCCGTAGATGATCGTCTCGTTCTGCCGGTAGCCCGCGCTCTCGCAGAAGCAATTCAGCGCCGCTTCGATTTTGTAATGCGACTGATATTGCGCCGGCACGGTCTCGAACACCGCGCGCCGCATGACGCGGATGCCGGAGAGCACCGGCCCGCATTTCATCTTCAGGTGCAGGAAGTTCGCGAAGTCGCCGCGATCGCGAACACCGATGTTCATATCGCACTCGTCGCGAATCACGGGTGTGACCAGCGCTTCGATGTGCTCTTCGGTGACGTTGTACATGTCGCCGTCGCAAAAGAAGAGCGTGTCGTAGGTGGCGTTCGCGACTCCGACGGCCATCGCGAAGCCTTTGCCGTGGTTTTCTCTCAACGCAACGGTCCGAACGCCTTCGAACGTGCGTGCGATCTCGACGGTGCGATCGGCCGAGCCGTCGCTCACGACGATGACCTCGTCGATGTGCGCGCTCGCCGTGAGTGCACGGAGGACGTCGGCAATCGTCTTCTCTTCGTTGTAGGCCGCGACGATGGCGGTCGTCCTTGTCCTCACATCATCTCCTCGAGCGGTGTTGCGCATGCGTCGTACCGGTGCAACCGGCAGACCACGGCGGATTCTACTGCACACGCGGACCTGACACGCCCTTTGCACAAACACCCGCCCGGCATGAAACGGCAACTCACGATCGGCTCGCTTTTGGCGATCCTCAGCATCAGCGCCGGTGCAGCGCTCCTCTTCACGCGCTGCGCGGCGGTGCAATCGGCCCTGAATATCGAGAATCCACGGTACGCGATTCGCGACATCCGCCCCAGCGTGGACATCGCCATCCCGCTCTCCGCGTCCTCGATCGACGTCGACTTCGCACTCGAAGTGGACAACCCGAACTCCGTCGGACTGCGACTCGACCAGCTCGATTTCAATCTGTACATCAACGACTCCCGCGTCCTCGACACGATCAGCCAGCAGGACATCCGCATCCCCGCCAACGGCATCGGCGACGTGCAACTCAAGACCCGCATCGGCTACCAGAACATCCGCTCGATGTGGGACCAGATCGTCAACATCGTCCGCGGCCAGCGCGCGCGATACGAGATCCGCGGCAATGCGTATTACGACACGCCGCTGGGAAGGTTGAAGTTTCCGGTTTCCGTTCTTTCGACGCGCTGAGGGGAAGGTTGATGCAGACGGACGAGCGATGAGTGATGAACGATGAGCGATGAGCGATGAGCGATGAGTGATGAGGTTCGACCGGCGGTGGCGAGAATTCGCGTTCAGTGACATGACGTCACGTCACTGCGCGTGAAGCTCGCCAGCCCCTGTCG
>JBQCJC010000428.1:0-5668 GCA_051953135.1 Thermoanaerobaculia bacterium
GGCGACGGCAATCGAGCGCTTCGACGAGAAAAAGCCCGAGGTCGCGTTGCTCGACATTGGACTTCCGGATCTCGACGGCACCCAGCTCGCGCAGATGTTGTGGCGCATCGCGCCCGAGTTACCGGTCGTGTTCATGACCGGCCACTCGGACAAAGAGTTGCTGCCGAGCAACGTCGCGCATCGCGCGGAGTTGCTGCGCAAACCATTCGATGCGACGACGCTGATGAACGCGTTGACGCGCGCCGTGAGCGCTTAGTTCTCGAGCATCATGCGCAGCTTCTTCTTCGCGCGGATGTAGAGCGGGCCGATCGAGCCGAGAGGCAGATTCGTCGCCGCGCTGACTTCGTCGTACGACAAGCCTTCGATCCCGATCAGCACGCAAAGCTGGCGCGTGCGTTCATCGACGCGATCGAGTGCGGCCGTGAGTGCGACGCGATCGATCATGTCGCCGTGACGCGGATCGTGCATCTCGCCGAGATCGTCTTCCGGCGTTTCCTTGCGACGCTTCTTCTTGTCGAGTTGCTGCCGCGCGAGATTCGCGACCGTCCCCGCGAGCCACGGCGCGGCTTCGCGAATGATTCCGCGTTTCTGCAAGAACAGCAGCCACGCATCGTGCAGCACATCCTCCGCGCGATCCGCGGACAAACCGAAGCGATGCCGCGGAATGTCGTACAGACGCTTGCGCACCGAGAGGTACAGCGTTTCGAGATCGAGCGTTTCATCGATCGCCGGCGCTTCCTTCTCGATCGCGTCGAGCAGCGCGTAGACCGCTTCCATGATCACGTCGCCGCTCGAAGGCTTGCGCAACACGACGGCCACGCCGCGCTGCAGCAACTCCTCTTCGAGTTCCGGCGTCGCGAAGGCGCTGAGAATCACGATGCGTGAGCGCGGGCTCTTCGCGCGAATGGTCTCCAGCAGCATCATCCCTTCCATCTGCGTGTGCAGACAGAGGTCGGTCACGATCACGGGGCAGAACTCGTCGCCGAGGATCGCCTCCGCGGATTCGCGGTCGTTTGCGCCGATCGTGCGGATCTGCTCGAACTCGAACAGCGCCGTCAGTCCTTCCACGATCGCCACTTCATCATCGACTACCAGCACTCGTTGTTCAGTCATCGGCTCCGGCTCCAGCTTTCTCTCTGCCTGATGTCTGATATCAAGCCGTCCGCCAATTGGACTGGATCCGTAACCTGCACGAAATCAATAATTTAGCGATTTCAACCAGCGATAGCGATGTGTTCGATTACGGGACACACGTCCGTGTTTGCAACGCGAGGCAGGAAAAGATGGATCGTCGTGCCCTGCTGCGGCGCGCTCTGCACGAACAGCGAGCCACCGTGGCGCGTCACGATCTGCTGCACGATCGCGAGACCGAGTCCGGTCGCGCCCTGAGACTTGGTCGTGAACAGCGGATCGAGTGCGCGCCGCGCCACGTCGACGCTCATGCCGCGGCCGTTATCGGCCACCGAGAGCTGCACAAAGTTGTGTGCACTGCGTACCACACCGAACGCGAACGTTTCCTCAGCGCCAGGATGTCGCGCGACGATCGTGATGCGCCCGTTGCTCGAGATCGCATCGCGCGCGTTGCTCACGAGTTGCGCAATCGCGATCGTGAGCTGTGCGCCATCCGCGAGCACCGCGAGCTGCCTCGGGATCGCGCAGTCGATCGGCGTGGGACCGGCGGCTTCCTTCAACTCCGACGCTGCGTCGCGCCACCACGCACGCAACTCGAGCGTTGCGAGTTTGGGCTCGATGGGATGCGCGAAGCGAAGCATGTCGTGCGACACACGCTTGCCTCGCGCGATCGACGTGAGGATCGTGCGTGCGCCGCGCGTGATGAACTCGGGATCAATGCCGGGACGAAGCATCAGCTCTGCGAATGGCTGAATGCCCATCAGCACGTTGTTGAACTCATGCGCGACTGAGGCGGCAAGTTGACCGACCATGAGTCGCGCGCCGGTCACATCGCGCGCGTTCACGATCAGCGAGCAATCGAGCGCGCTGCGCGTTGCGACCAGCGACAGCCATCGCCACGATGCATCGCGATGACGAATGCGTACATCGATCGCATCGAGCGGGTTCTCGACGAACGCGCGCAACGAAGACGCATCCTCGGCATGCACGAGCTCGCACAACTCGCGGCCGTGAAACTCCTGCGCGAGCAATTGCGCGAGTGACGGGCTGTGATACGTGATGCGACCCTGCGCGTCGAGAACGATGACCGCGTCGGAGCTTTGCTCGACGATCGAACGGAACTCGATTTCCAACGGCTCCGAGGACAGGGGCACACGGGAGAGTCCGAGAGCGGGGTCGAAAAAATACAGCGTCAGCGACGAACCAACAGACCGGCCGGCACCGCGGTGACATGGATGGGAGTCGGGACATCCATCAACTCCCCATCGACGGAAATGCGGAGACGCCGCTTTCCGGTGTCGATGCGCACGTGCGTCATGCGCACCGCGCGAAAGCCAGACACGTCGCCGATGCGGCCGCGAAAATACTTCGCGGCCGCACGCACGAATTGCAGACGGCTCATGAACGAGAGCGAATAGGCCGAGAGCCGGCCGTCCTGCAGCGTCGTTTTCGGCGCGACCATCCCGATCGTCGAGAGGTCGTACGCGTTCACCGCGATCACGAACAACTGCGTGCGCAGTGTCTCGACGCGGCCGTTCAGCTCGATCACCAGAGTCACGTGCGGAAAGTGATGCAACGCCAGTCGCGCGGCTTTGAAGTACGCGCGCCAGCGGCTGTGCATCGAGCGAAACCGCTCGCGATACTCGCTGATCGTCGGATACAACCCCATCATCACGCTGTTGATGAAGTAGCGCTCGTTCACGCGGCCGACGTCGATCTGTTCGATCGCGCCGTTCATCGCAACGTCGAAGGCCGCGCGCCAGTCATCGAGCGGCAATTGCAGGTCGCGCGCGAGGTGATTCACGCTTCCCACCGGCACGACGCCAAGCGTTCCTTCCGTGTGTACGAGCGCCTGCGCGACGTGATGCACCGACCCATCGCCGCCCGCGACGACGAATGTTCGCTGACCGGCATCGAGCGCCTCGCGCACGACCGAGCGCACGTCGATCTCGGGAGCGACGTTGACGACGCGCAGTCCGCGCTCGTGCGCGAGCGTGCGCAGTTCGTCCTCATCCGCCGCGCTGAACGTGCCGGCGCGCGGATTCAGAAAGAGGATGCCCTTGATCAATGTGCGCTACGACTCCGTGGCGTCGAACATGCGTCGCAGCGCGCGCTCGGCGGGCACGCGAATGTCTTCCGGCACGACCATCTCGTAACGGTCGTACTTGAGCGAGTCGCGCACGTCTTCGAGCGACGTGACTTTCATGAACGCGCAGAGCTTGCAGCCCTTAACGAACGTCTTGTCCGGCACTTCCATCGCCAGACGATCGGAGAGACCGCACTCGGTGACGACGAGGAATCGTTTCGCCGGACGTTCCTTCGCGTAACGAACCATGCCCGAGGTCGAGAGCACGGCGTCGGCGAGCGACGCGACGTCGGGACGACACTCGGGATGCACGAGAATCTCGAGATCCGGATCGTTCTGACGAATGCGCGCCACTTCATCCGGCGTGATCTGCTGGTGCACGTAGCAGTAGCCGTCCCACGGAATGATGTTCTTGTCCGGCACCTGATCGGCAACGTGACGCGCGAGATTGCGATCGGGCACGAAGAGAATGTTTTTGTTCGGCAGCGTGCGCACGACTTTCGCCGCGTTCGCCGACGTGACGATGATGTCTGACAGCGCCTTCACCGCGGCGGTCGTATTGACGTAGCTGACCACCGCGAGATCGGGAAAGTCCTTCTTCAACTCATCGATGCGCGCCTGCAAATCTTCGGCGGGCGCGGAATCCGCGAGCTGACAGCCGGCCATTGGGTTCGGGAGCAAAACGCGCTTGGTCGGATTGACGATCTTCGCGGTCTCGGCCATGAAGTTCACGCCGCAGAACTCGATCACGTCCGCGTCCTTCACCTTCGCGGCCATGAGCGCGAGCTCGAGTGAATCGCCGACAAAGTCCGCGACTTTCAGGATCTCGGGACGGTAGTAGTTGTGAGCGACGATGACCGCGTTGCGCTCCTTCTTGAGCGCGCGAATCTCGTCGTGCAGTGCCTCGAACTCACGGACTTCCTCCTCCGTGTACTCGTACGTCGTGACCCTGCTCAGTTCGTCGTAAAGGGCTGACATGATTCTCCTTTTAGCGAATTCGGGACCAATCAATCTTTCAGTAGCACGACGGTGGCACCCCAGCCGCCACCGCTCGCGTCTGCATCATGAAACGCAGCCACGAGCTCGTGCGTTTGCAGAAGTCTGCGAATGTTGTCGCGCTGCACGCCGATACCGCGCCCGTGAATGAGCCGCACCTGGCGAAACCCGCGCGCATGCGCTTCGGCGAGAAACTCGCTCGCGACCTCGCGAATCTCGTTCGGACGGAACGGATGCAGATCGAGCGTGTCGGTGATCGGAATCTCGACCGGCTCCTCGTGCTCTCCATCCTCGGCGTCGTCGTCATTCACGCGCGGATTCTCCTATACTCTGGCGCACTCATGGTTCTGTTCAATCACGCCACGCGCGAGATGACCGCGAAGATTGTCTACTACGGCCCTGGTCTCTGCGGAAAGACGACCAATCTCATGGTCATCTTCGACAAGCTCGATCCGAAATCGAAAGGCAAGATGCTGTCGCTCGCCACGAAGACCGATCGCACGTTGTTCTTCGATCTTCTGCCGGTCGATATCGGCAAAGTCGGTCCGTTCAATCTGAAGATTCAGCTCTACACGGTCCCGGGCCAGGTCTTCTACAACGAGACGCGCAAGCTCGTGCTGAAAGGTGCGGACTCGGTGGTGTTCGTCGCGGACTCGCAGCCCGCGATGATCGAGGCGAATCGCGAGAGTTTCGCGAATTTGCTCGAGAATCTCGAAGAAAATCAGATCGACGTCAACGACACGCCGGTCGTCATTCAGTTCAATAAACGCGACATCCCGGGCGTGCTGCCCGTCGATCAGTTGCAGGAACAACTCGGCTTCGAAGGCTATCCGTACACCGAGGCGTCGGCGATTCGCGGCGACGGAGTGATGGAGACCTTCAAGCTGATCTCGAAGATCACGGCGAAGCATCTCTTCGCGCGACTCAAAGGCGCGCAGCAATCGACCGCGCCGAAGAAATCGATCCCGTCCCCGATCGGCATGCCGAAGGTCGCGGCTCGACCGGAACCGGAGCCTGAGCCGGAGCCTGAGACTCCGGCGATGCTCGACAACGAGCCACTCGCCGAAGCGCCGAATCCATTCGCGGACTCGGTACCGTTCCCCGATGCCGCGCCGGTCGAAGCGGACTACGACAACGCCGAGGAAGTTTCGCTCGAGCAGTTACTGGCGGAACAGCGATCGCGACCGGTGACGTACGCCGGCAACATCGCGGTGCCGGTGGAAGCGCACGATGAAGTCGAAGAGCTCGGTGCCGAGCAACTCGTTGCGGTGATGGATGAGCCCGCGGGCGTGAATCCGCTGCAGGCAGAGCTCGATGCGAAAACGCGCGCGCTCGAGCTGGTGCTGCGCGAATTGGATGAATTGCGCGCGCGCGTGAAAGCGGCTCTCGACTCATAGTGGAGGGGGGGGGGGGGGGCCCCCCCCCGGGGCGCAATTTATTTGGGGCGGCGACCCC
>JBQCJC010000429.1:0-22072 GCA_051953135.1 Thermoanaerobaculia bacterium
ATCGGACCGAACGGCGACTCGAGGGCCTCGAACTCGTCCATGTTCGCGGCGCCGCCCCACACCGGGCGCGCGACGCACGTCGACGCAAACTCGAGCCACTCCGGCGCGTCGCTGAGCGGCTCCTTCAGGCGACGGTTGTGCACGGTCCAGCGGCCGAACAGAAAATCGAAATCGTGATTGCTCATGGCGCCGAGACTAGTTCGCGGGTGGTACTCTCGCGATGACCATCTCTCGACAATTCGCCATGACCACTTTTCCGTTCGCGCCCGACTCGCAAACGCCGTACTACCGGCAGATCTACGACGGCTACCGCGCCGCGATTCTGGCGGGTCGTCTGCGCCCCGGCGAGCGACTGCCCTCGACGCGCGCGCTGGCCGAGGAGTTGGGGATCTCGCGACTGCCGGTGGTGAATGCGTTCGAGCAATTGCTGCATGAGGGCTATGTGGAGGGACGCACGGGTGCGGGCACGTATGTGAGCGCATCGATTCCCGATGAACTGGCGCAAGTGCATGCACCGATCGAGCGTCGTTCCACAGTGCCGCCGAAATCAGCCGCGAAACTCGGCCCGTTTCGCGTGAGTCTTCCGGCGCTCGATCACTTTCCGCTGCGTTTATGGTCGAAGTTAGTCGCGCGGCACACGAAGGCTCTGCGCATCGATGACATGGCGTACGGCGATCCCGCGGGCGTCACGGCATTACGCGTCGCCATCGCCGATTACCTGCGCACCGCGCGTTCCGTGCAATGCGATGCCGATCAGGTCTTAATCGTCTCCGGCTCGCAAATGGCGTTGCAGATTTGCGCGCTGGCGTTGTCGGGCCGCAATACGAACGTGGCGATTGAAGAGCCGGGTTATCCGGGCGCGCGCGACGCATTGCAGCGCAATGGCGCGAAGTTAATTCCGGTGCGCGTCGACAATGAAGGCATCGACGTCGAGGCGTTGTCACGCAAGAGCGTCCGCGCCGTCTATGTCACTCCCTCTCACCAATATCCCCTCGGCATCTCAATGACGATCTCACGCCGTCTCGCATTGCTCGAATGGGCGCGCCGCACACGCTCATGGATTCTCGAAGACGATTACGACAGTGAATATCGCTATGCATCGCGCCCGTTAGGCGCGCTGCAGGGACTCGATACCAACGCCCGCGTCATTTACATCGGCACGTTCAGCAAGGTTTTGTTCCCCGCATTGCGCATCGGCTACCTCGTCGTGCCGCGCGATCTCATCGCGGAGTTTGCACGACATCGTGAATCGCTGGATCTCTTTTCACCGACGCTCGAGCAACTCGTCCTCGCCGAATTTCTCAGTGACGGTCACTTCGCGCGTCATCTGCGGCGCATGCGCGCGCTCTATCACGCACGCCGTGACGCGCTCGTACGCGGGCTCGCGCAACACGCGCCGATGCTCGTTCCGCACAATAGCGACGCGGGTCTTCACGTCTCCGCATTTCTTCCTCGAGATGTCGATGACGTCGCACTCGCGAACCTTGCCGCGGAGCGAGGCATTGACGTAACGCCGTTATCGACGTGTTATGCAGGACGCGGTGCACGCTCAGGCTTTATTCTCGGATTCGGCGGGGCGAGCGAACGTCGCCTGACAACCGCATGCAAAACGCTAGGCGAGGTATTAACTGAGGCCATGCGCTAAGAACGATTAAAGCGCCAGGAGTGCCTGCTCAATCGGCGCGACGTGCTCACGATACCGAATCGCACGCTGATAAACACCCGCTGCAACATGCCGTTCACCATAAATCTCATAGAACGGCTTTTCATCATTCTCATACGTCAATGCATCGGCGGGAGCCAGACACTCAATCGCCAGCGCGTGCTCGTTCATACCCGCGGTCGCCGCATCGATCTTCGCCGCGAGATCGGGATCGCGCTCGAATAAATTCACGCGCGTTCCACTGAGCGTCGCTTCCGCTTCGGCGACAAGCTCGGGATACGCGCGCGCCGTGCTCACTTTCAATGCAAGCTCGTCGTCTGTAAGGTTCTTACGAATCGTTCCATTGCGCGGCGCATTACCGTGTGGTGCAAAGAGCGTAAATGCGTAATTCGCGACAATCGTGCCCTGGCGCGCTGAAATCCGAACCGCTGTGTCAATGACTGCTCGGCAGAGATCGTGTGTCGGATTAATTCCTTCACGTGCATCGCCGGCAACGTAAGACGGCTTTGTCGCGACGATTTCCTCGGCCACGCGTTGCGCCAATGCAGTAAAGAAGCTGACCTCGCCGTCGAGGATTTGGTCATAGAGCTCGCGGTCGCTGCAAATCCCCCAGATCGATCCGCGTTCCGCATTCGCCACGCCGATGATTCGCTCGCTCGAATGAATGCGCGACGCGCCGTTTCGTCCCGATCCGTCCGTGAGAATCATGACCCGCGGCCGCGCGTCGGCAAGCCAGCCATGAACCATCAGCTCATGACCGGGATGGGAGATCAGCAGGAGGGGAAGCGCCGACATTGCTGCGCCGCTTCTAGCATCGCGGCGTCGGTTCCCGCAAGATACAACGGTGCGAATTCTAATCACCTGCGGCAGCCTCGACTCCGTCGGCGGAGTGCAGGCATACACGCGCGATCTCGCGGCGTGGCTTTTGGCCCACGGGCATTCGCCGATTGTCTATGGCCCGCGAATCGGAAAACTCGCTGGACAGTTCACGCGGTTGACCATCCCGTACACCGACGACCTCACCACGATCTCGATTCAGCCCGACATCATTCACGGCAACAGTTCCGTCGAGACCATGACGGCATTGCTGCACTTCACGGAAACACCGGCGGTTTATGTTTGCCACGGCTGGCGAGCGGACGTCGATGCGCCGCGATTTCCGCGCATTGTGCGATACGTCGCCGTCGACGACACGTGCGCGGATCGCCTGCTTTATCGCGAAGGGATTGCGCCCGAGCAAATCGAAGTGCTGCTCAATGCAGTCGACACGGAGCGATTCCCCGAGCGCACGACACCATTACCCGCGCGGCCCAAACGCGGCGTGATTTTCAGCAACGGCGCACACGCGGCGACGCAAGTCTCGATCATCGAGGATGCGTGCGCGCGTCACGGCGTCGCTGTCGACGTCATCGGCGAATTCGCAGGCACCGCGGTGGAAGAGCCGGCCGCGGTACTTGGTCAATACGATCTCGTGTTCGCGAAAGCGAAGTGCGCGCTCGAAGGAATGGCATCCGGCGCGGCGGTGATCGTTTGCGAAGGCGGAGCAATGGCCGGACTGGTGACGAGCGAAAACGTCGCGCGCCTGCGCCGATTGAATTTCGGCATTCGTTCGCTGTCGTCACCGCTCACGGCAGACGCGATCGCGTCCGCCATCGCCGCATACGATGCGAACGACGCCGCGAACGTCGCGCGCTTCATCCGCACGACCGCATCCGCCGCCGAGCTTCACGAGCGATTGCTCGCGTTGTATGAATCGGTCCTCAAAGAATTTCGCGAGTCGCCACGTGCGTCCTGGCAGAACGAGAGTCGCGCCGCCGCGAATTACCTCCGCACTGTGACCGACGCCATGCGGCCATCGGAATCGAATCTCAACCTCATCGCGCAAGCCACGCACCGCATTCTGCGCACACCGCTCATCGGCCCGCCGCTCACGCGCATCGCGCGCTGGATGGTGAATCGCGGGAAAGAGGGCACGCGCGGTTGACGACGACGATCGTCTATCAGATGGCGAAGGTCGGCTCGACCTCCGTCGTCGAGGCATTGCAGCGCGCGGGCATCGACGCGCATCACGTGCATCGCATGAATCGCGCGCACTTGCGGCAGATGCGCGCGGCGCGCAGAGCCAACGGCTGGATGGTGCTGTGGATCCCACGCCACGACCGCCACGGCATTCGTCTGCACGACACAATCATTCGACAGGGACTGCCCGTGAAAATCGTGTCGCTCGTGCGCGATCCGATCGCGCGCAATCTGTCGTCGTATTTCGAGCATCTCGATTTCATCTGGCACACGCGACACGCGTATCGAAAGATCTCGCTCGGCGAACTGCATCGCGGGTTTCTCGAACGCTTCACGCATGACGACGTGCTCACGTGGTTCGACGATGAGCTCAAACCGGTCCTCGGCATCGACGCGTATGAGCATCCGATTACCGATCGCATCACGATCCGCAAGCCTCCGATTGAGCTGTTGATCTTCAAGACAGAGCTGAGCGATGGTGCGAAGAGCGAAGCCCTCTCCGAATTTTTCGAGCGTCCGATCACGCTCTCGCGTGCGAACGAAACCGGCTCGAAGGAAAAGGGCATGGTGTATCGACGCTTCGTCGATTCGATCCGCCTGCCGCGCGAATACGTCGTGCGCATGCTGACCGCGCGCTACACGACGCACTTTTACAGCGATGTGGAACGGGCAGCGATGCGGTCGAGGTGGTCTTACTAAATCGACGCACATTGGTCATCGCGACAGGACCACTTCTTTTCTATGTTCGGCGCATGCAATTTCTCGCCGCGATCCTCTGCGCTGTCGTGCAGCTCTTCGGCATCTCCTCAGACGACAACGAGCTCAATGCCGCGTTCACACCGGATGAGCGCACGGTGTATTACACGCGAACGAAGAGCGCGGATGTTGGCGTGATCGTGTCGCGTCAGCTCGATGCGAACGGGAAATGGTCGGCGCCCGCGGTAGCGAGCTTCTCGGGCGAGTTCCCCGATTTCGATCCGTTCGTGTCGCCGGATGGCTCACGTCTGTTCTTCATCTCAAAGCGGAACAAGAGCGATTACGACATCTTCTTTGTCGAGCGAACGAAGAAAGGATGGAGCGAGCCGCGCGCAATCACCGTGGTGAACAGCGATCGCGACGAGCTCTATCCCACGGTCGCGAGCGACGGCACGCTGTACTTCAGCAGTTGCGGTCGTGCGGATTCACACGGCCGTTGCGATCTCTATCGCTCGAGCCTTCGCGATGGCCATTACCTCGCTCCCGAAAACCTCGGCGACGCAATCAACACAGCCGCCTCTGAGACCGACGCGTACATCGCACCCGATCAGAGCTTCCTCATCTTCGCCGCATACGGACGCGCGGACGGACCCGGCGACGGAGACCTCTACCTCAGCGAGCAAACGAACGGCGCGTGGACAACGCCGCGACTGCTCGGCAACGACATCAACACACCGGCGCGCGAGTATTGCCCGATCGTGTCTCGCGACGGCAAAACGCTTTATTTCACGCGACAGAAAGACGGCCGCGGCGATGTCTATCGCACGCCATTCACGCGATGAACGATCGAGGGTAGGACTTTCCTCGTCTGTGCACTCTCCTACGCGAAGGGGGAAAGCACATTCATGTCTCACCGAGGGAGATCTCTGGTTGTCTCCGTGGTCCTCGCTCTGTTCACGCTCACCCAGCCCGCGTATGGATTTTTCGAGGACTTGTGCCTGCCGCGGCGCAAAGGCGAGCCGCCGCTGTACTGGTGCGTGAATCCGAACTGCCTCACGCAGCCGAATCCAAACGTCGCCTGCATTCAACAGGCGATCGACTTCGCGACCGTCGCGCCCGGACGTTCGATGTTGCACGCCGACTCGACGTATTTTCTCGCGCAGGCAGTGGGATATCGCGCCGACGTCGCGTACTGGATCGCGGCGTACCACGAAGTCACGGACTACACGCAATACGTACCGATCGATCAGTGCGGCAATCAGGCCGCGAACGATTACACGCTGCAGAACGGCACGTCGACGCAACAAACGTCGCCGAACACCGGTCGCGATTACATCACCGCGCAGTTCAATGGATTTCAGCGCACGAACGCGAACACCGATGGTCCGCTCGATCACTACGTGCTGAGCTTCTCGCCGAACGGACAAGGCACCGACGCGCATGGCGCGATGGGCGTGCAGGCGCTGTATCCGCTTTATTACCCGCGTCCCGGATATCCGGTACACATCGACACGACGTACCAGAAGACGCTCGCGAATCTGCGTCAGTGGGCGATGCTGCCCGATGCGAATGATCCCGGTTTGTTATGCACCGTTGGATTGCTCAATGCAGACGGCACCGGCTGCCTTACCGGCGGCGACATCGTCGGCAGCGTTCCGTTGCTGATGAACAATCCCAACGCCGTCTTCACGTTTCAAAACGTCCATCTCGGCCGCAAGGTTCTGAACATCGACAGCGCCGGCAACATCACCTACTACCCGCAGCTCGCGTCGTGGCTCGCAGATCCGACGAAGACCACCGGAAAGCTGTGTAAGTCGCCGAAACCGACTCCGGTGCCGGTGCAGCTCGCGCGACTCGGCCTTTACCTGCACATCCTGCAAGACACCTCGTCGCATTCGACGTATTGCGGCGATGCAGCGCCAACGCCTCCGGGCGGCTGCGACTCCGGCACGTACATGTTCATGAACGGGAACAACGTCAACCTCTCGTTCAGCGCCTCGTGCGCGACCGGTCCGCACCTCGCGGGCCACGTACAGGAAACCGGTACGGACACGAATCCGCTGCCGCTGCGCGATTACGTCGCGCTCAACAACACGCTCGATGAGTTGATCGTGTTCGGTAACGCGATCGCGAAACAGCAGGGCTGGATCGTCAATCCCGAATTGCTGCCGCCCGACGTCATCGGCGGAAAGAATGGGCAAGGACAAAGCGCGGATGATTTGAAAACAACGCTCGTCGGCACGATCGTCTCGGGCGCGGCATACACGCGCGCGGAGGTGTATGCATCCGGCGTTGTGACACTGCCGCTGCAACAAACGACGACGATGAATCGTCTGCAGCAGATGAACAAAGCGATCGCGGATTACAGCAACACGGTGAAAGCGCGTTCCGCGAATCCCGCGACATTCACATCGTTCGAGCACATGCCCGGCAACTCCGCGGACATCAATGACACGAGCGTCTGCTGGAAACCGATCGGCGGCGCGAGAACATCGAAACAACGCGCATCGCGCTAACGCGAAAACTCGCGCAGCGCATCTTTGCCCACCCAACGCGCAGCGCGCTCGTCCGATGCGGCGAGCCGCTGCGCGACTTCGATCGCGGCGTCTCTGCACCCGCGACGCTTGCCCACGCCGCGCAACGCCCAGCTCACGCCCTTCTTCACGAAATTGCGATCGTCATTCGCCGCGATTTCGACGAGCGGCAGACACTCGATCAGCAGCGCGTCATCCATCTTCTTGTCGTGCAGCGCGACGGACGCGAGTAACGCAAACGCGGCGCGCTTCACGAACTCCTCTTTCTTCTTCGCCCACTGCCGGATCTTCTTCAGCGCGGGCGGCGTCTGGTCGAAGAGATGAAAGCAGAGCGTGTCGCAGATCGCCCAGTTGTCGAAGTCGCGCGACCAGCGATCCATGAGCGCAGGCGTGACGAGCTTCGGATCGGCGACGAACGCGGCGAGCATGCGCGCTTCGTACACATCAGTTTCCCAGAGCCGCAGAGCGAGCTCGTGATCGCGGCCGACTTCCTTCGCGAGTTTGCGGATGTCGGCAACCGAGACGCCGAGAACGTTGCGCGCAACGATCGCGTATCGCGCCATCCCCTCGCGATTCTTCTTCGTTCCCAGTCGCTCGAGCTTCGCCAGGACCTGCGGCACATCCATGCAGTGCATTTTACAGTTGACACTTAAATTGCTTGTTGGCTATATAGCTGATCGGCAATGTACACACAGACGCAGAAACTGGACATGGTCTTCGCCGCACTGGCGGACTCGACGCGACGAGCCATCCTGGCGCGCCTTGCGAAAGGCGACGCCACGGTCAACGAACTCGTGAAACCGTTCGCGCTCAGTCAGCCCACGATCTCGAAGCATCTCAAGGTGCTGGAGAACGCGGGGCTCGTGACGCGCGGCCGCGACGCGCAATTTCGTCCCGTGCGATTGCAGGCGGCGCCGCTCGAAAAGGCCGCGCACTGGATCGGCAACTACGAACGCTTCTGGAACGAGAGCTTCGATCAGCTCGACGAATACGTACAGGAAATGAAGGAGAAAGAAACGAATGCGACCCGACGAAAACCCAAACGAACCCGTCGCTGAACGCGAGCACACGATCACGCGCGTGTTCCACGCGCCGGCGCGACTGCTGTTTCAGGCATACACGAAGTGCGAGCACATTCGCCGCTGGTTCGGTCCGCGCGGCTGGCCGGTGACGATGTGCGAGATGGACTTCCGCGTCGGCGGCCGCTACCGCTTCGCGATGACCGGTCCGAGCGGCGAGCAGGACACACCGTTCGGCGGCGAATACCTCGAGATCATTCCGAACGAGAAGATCGTCTTCTCCAACGGCTTCGAGCTTCCGGACGCCGGCCGCATGGTCATGACGGTGACGTTCGCGGAATCCGGCGACAAAACGACGCTCACGATGACCACGCTCTTCGACACCGTCGCCATGAAAACCGAGTACCTCGGCATGGGCATGGAGGAAGGGACGAACTCAGGATTCGATCAGCTCGCGGAGCTGATGGAAGAGCTGAAGCAGCGCGGCTGATTCACGATCGAGAAGCCGAATTACTCCTTCGGCTTCTCGACTTTCTTGTGCGCCTCGGGCACGAGCATCATCGCGGCCGAGCCGTACCACAGCGTCAGCTCCGGCACGAACACGCCGGCTTTCACGGCAGGATCGAGCATCACAAGCTTCTCCGCCTCTTCGATCGTCGAGACATTGAAGATGTAGAGACCGCGATAGTTTTTGTCGTTCTTCCCGAACGGTCCCGCGACCGCGAGCTTTCCTTCATCCGCGAGCCTGCCGATATTCGCGAAATGACCGGCGAAGATTTCGTTGCGCGCATCGCCGGTGATCTCCGCATCCTTTGGTCCGGTCTTCAGGATGCACAGCACGTACATCTTCATCCCGCGCTCGTCTGCACCGAGTTTCTTCGCGAGCTCGGCGTCATACGCATGCGCCTTCTCCTGCGCGGAAATCGTGAGCGTGAGGCAAGCGAAGACGAGAAGCGCGGCTCGCGTGAGTTTCATGCAAATCACTATACCGGCAGTGATTCGCGTGTTGCCGCAACCCACAGCGTGAACGTCGCACCGGCTTCGTGATTGCTGTCGACCGTGAGATCGCCGCCGAGAAGCCGGGCGATGCGGCGGCTGATCGCGAGACCGATTCCCGCACCTTGTTGCGCCTCGGGATCGAGCCGCGTGTACTCCTGAAATATCGCCTCGCGTTTATCGGGAGGAATGCCCGGACCGGTATCCGCAACCGTCACTGCAATCCAATCACCGTCCTTCGGCGCGCCATCGCGTTGTGGTCTCGCATCGACAGTCACGTGCGAATTCGGCGCGTACTTCATCGCATTCGACAGAAGATTCGACACGATCTGCCGCACGCGCGCGGGATCGGTTTCCACCTGCAAACCGCGTGGTGCACGAAGCTCGAGATCGATGCCGACCGTGGTCGCGGCAATCGAAAAGTCTTCCGCCACCTCGCCGACAATCTGACCCACATCGGTCATCACGCACTCGATCTCGAGCTCGCCCGCCTCCGCGCGTGCAACGTCGAGAAGATCGTCGATCAATCGCAGCGATGAACGAATCGAGCGGCGAATGCGCTGAATGCTTTCGAGTTGCTCGCTGGAGAGATCGTCGAGCTCCAGCAACTGCGCCGTCATGTCCGCGACGGTCAGCGGATTTCGCACGTCGTGACTGAATCCGCGAATGAGACCGGCGCGACTCTCGGTCACGCGCTCGAGATTCTCGCGTTCGCGATCCGCTTCCGCGCGTGCCTCGCGCTCCGCGCGCAGAAGTTGTTCGCGTTGTTCATCGAGTCGCTTGCGTTCGGAGATATCGGTCGCGGTTCCGAACCAGTCGACGATTTCGCCGCGCTCGTCGCGCAGCGGATTCGCTTTGCCGAGGAACCAGCGGTACTCGCCGTCGGCGCCGCGAAAGCGATACTCGATCTCGTACGGCTCGCCCGTTTCGAGCGAGTGTTTCCAGCGCGCCGCGGTGCGCTCGCGATCATCGGGATGCATCAGCTCGACCCATGCATCGCCGTGCGATTCCTCGGGCGTCGCCCCGGTGAACTCGTACCAGCCGCGGCTGAAGTACCGATGTTTCCCCGCGGCATCGGTCGTCCAGATGTTCTGCGGGATCATGTCGATGAGCAATCGATATCGCTCTTCGCTTTCCCGCAGCGCTTCCTCAGCGTGCTTTCTCTTCGTGATGTCGCGCAGGTAAACCGAAAGCCGCTCCGGTGACGGATACGCGCGCGTCTCCACCCAGATGCCGAACGGCTCGTAAAACGCTTCGAACGCCGCGGTGGTTTGTTCCTCCATCGCGCGCCGGTACTCGCGCTCGAAGATCGTGCCGGCGGCGCCGGGAAACACTTCCCACACACTCTTGCCGATCACCTCGTTGCGCCGGTGTCGCAGAGTTTGTTCCGCGCGCCGATTCACGAACGTGAAGCACCAATTGCGATCGACCGCGAAGAACGCGTCGGTGATGCTCTCGAGGATCGATTCGATCTCGATGCGCATCTTTTCCTGATCGGCGCGCGCCGTGGTTTCGCGCGTGAGTCGCAACGCCGTTTCTTCTGCCTCGCGTCGCGCGCTCGTGTCACGCTGCACGGACGTCCACTGCACGACTCGTCCGTCTTCGTCCAGCACCGGTGCGATGCTCAGCTCGACCCAGAACGGACGTTTGTCCTTTCGATAGTTCAGCAGTTCGACGCGCACGGATTCGCGACGCGCAATGGCGGCGCGACTTTGCTGCAGCGCATGCGGAGCGGTGTCCGGCCCCTGGAGAATCCGCGCGGTCTTGCCGATGATCTCTTCTGGCGCATAACCGGTCATGCGCGTGAACGCCTCGTTGACGTACACGATGCGCCGGCCTTCACCAGGAATCGAATCGGGCTCTGCGACGACCACCGCGTCATTCGCAGTCGTCACGACCGATTCGAGAATGCGCAAGCGACTGCCGGAGCGCACCTGCTCGGTGACGTCTTCGACGCGATGGATGATTGCGATGACGTGGCCGCGCTCATCGAACACCGGCGAGTTCAACGGATCCCAGTAGCGCTCTTCGAACTCGCCATTTGGTTTTCGAATGTCGTATCGCTGCAACGACATGCGATGCGGCTTGCCGGTTCGCAGAACTTCGCGAAGGGAGTTCTGCAGATTGCGCACACCGGTCGCGCTCGGATCGTCGGGATTGTCGGGAAAAACTTCGAAGAGCGGATGACCGACAACGTCTTCGCGCACGGTCATCGTCAGACGCAGCCGCGCGGCGTTGGCCGCGAGCATCGTGAATCGTGGAGGATCAGCAGCAAGAAGAAGGTACGCGTCGGGTGCGGATTCGAATACTTCCGCAAAACCAACATCGAGAGCCGCGTCCGCCATCTACTCGGGACCTTCCGATCGACGTGGCGAAGACTGCAAGGAGGGTGCTCAACGAACATGAGGTCGCGAAGTGCGTCCCCTGATGCAACCTGATCCACTTCGTGCCGTAAAGCAGATTCGATGAGTGCTCACCTATCCATTCGCAACCTGTCCAAAACCTATCCAAACGGCACGAAGGCTCTCAAAGGGATCTCGCTCGATGTGCCACCGGGGATGTTCGGCCTGCTCGGTCGCAATGGAGCTGGCAAATCGACACTCATGCGCACCCTCGCAACGCTGCAGGATCCCGACGAAGGATCGATTCACCTCGGCGAGCTCGACGTCATTCGTCAGAAGGACCGCGTTCGCGAGACGCTCGGATACCTGCCACAAACGTTCGGCTTTCATCCTCGCGTGAGCGCGGAACGACTGCTCGATCACTTCGCCGTTTTGAAGGGACTCAACGACGCGGGACCGCGACGTGATGTCGTCGAGTCGCTGTTGCGACGAACGAACTTGTGGGACGTGCGCAAGAACCGCGTCGGCACATTCTCCGGCGGCATGCGCCAGCGTCTCGGTGTTGCAATCGCGCTGCTCGCGAATCCGACACTGATCATCGTCGACGAGCCGACCGCGGGTCTCGATCCCGAGGAGCGCGTGCGGTTTCTGAATTTACTGAGCGAGATCGGACAAGCCAGCGCCGTCATTCTCTCGACGCACATCGTCGAAGACGTCGAAGAGCTTTGCAGCAGCCTCGCGATGATCGATCGCGGCGAGATTCTTCTCGCGGGCGAGCCCGCGCGTGTGATCGCGGACTTGCGCGGACGAATCTGGCGGCGTTCAGTGACTCGCGAAGAATTGCCCGCATTCGAACGCGAGTATTCCGTGATCTCGACCAGGTTGATGGCGGGACGAACGATCGCGCACGTGTTTGCACATCAGTCGCCCGGACCTGAGTTCGAAGCCGTCGAACCCGATCTGAAGGACGTTTACTTTGCAGTCATGGCGGGCCACCACGGCGCCCGGGTGGCCGCGTGAGATTCGGCGAAGTCTTTCGTTACGAATTCTCGTACCGCCTTCGCTCGATTCCGACGTGGCTCTACGCGGGCTTTCTGCTCCTGCTCGCGTTCTGGGTCGTGCATGTCGGCGCCACCGCTGGCGCAACGATCAAAGCGAACGCACCGCAGCGCGTCGCGGAAATGACGGCACTGTTCTGCGGTCTGTTCGGCACCCTCGTGTCCGCGGGCCTCTTCTCCGACGCGGCGCTCCGCGATCACACCGTTCGCATGGATGCGCTGCTCTTCACGACACCGTTGCGTCCCGCCGAATACCTCGGCGGACGCTTTCTCGCCGCGCTCGCGATCAACGCGATCCTCGTGTTCGCAATCCCCATCGGATTGTTCCTCGGCTCGATCATGCCGTATCTGGAGCGCGAGCAATTCGGCCCGAATCGTCTCGCCGCGTTTCTGCAGCCGATGTTTCTGTTCGTGTTGCCGAATCTCGTTCTCGTCGGCGTCATCCTCTTCACGATCGCGGTCCTGACTCGCCAGACGATTCCCGTCTATCTCGGCGCGATCGGCATCTTCATCGGATACATCGTTGCGGCCAACTACTGGACCAGCATCGCGAATCCGATGCTCGCTTCGCTCGTGGATCCACTCGGCATCAACGCGCTCAAAGCGATGACGAAGTACTGGACGGCCGCGGAGCGGAACTCGAATTTGATCGGCTTCCCGTCGATGCTGCTGTGGAATCGCGCGCTCTGGCTGGTGATCGCGACATCGATCTTCGGCATCCTGCAACGCACGTTTCGATTCACGCAGCGTGACGATCGTGAGAAACGTGTCGCATCCATTGAAACGGAGCGCAGTGTCGTTCCAACCGATGCGCGAGTGCCATCACCCGCGGCCGCACCATAAGCGCTTCGACACACATTCGCGATCGCGCGTGAATCGCTCGCCGAGGTGATGTCGGGTCGCGTGTTTTACGTGGCGTTTGCGGGAGCGATCGGTCTCGTCCTGCTGTGGGGCTGGAACATCGGCGACAGTTGGATCGAGACCATTACGTGGCCGGTCACGCATCTCGTCGCGGGAGTCGTTCTCGCGCAGCGCGCGATGATCGTTCCATGGCTCGTCATCGCGCTTTTCGCGGGCGAATTGGTGTGGAAAGACCGCGAGACCGGTGCAGCCGAAATTGCCGACGCGATGCCGGTACGCACGAGCATCGCACTGCTCGGCCGTTTTCTCGCGCTCGTGTCGATCGTCGTTCTGTTCCAGATCGCCTTCCTGATCGGCGGCATCCTGCTGCAGGTGCTGCACGGCTATTACAACTTCGAGCTCGGCATCTACATACGCATTCTCTTCGGCTACAAACTCATCGAGCTCGTGCTCCTCGCGGCCTTCGCGATGACGGTTCACGTCCTCGTGAATCACAAATACATCGGCCACGTCCTGGTGCTGCTGGCGACGATCTTCAACACGGCCGCGATGTACGGAGTGCATCACCTCTTCCTCTTCAACAGCGGCCCGCAGTTGAACTACTCGGACATGAACGGCTTCGGCTCGATCGTCGAAGCGTTCGTCTGGTTCAAGCTTTACTGGGCGGCGTGGGCGGTGTTGTTCGCCGTGATTGCGACGCTGTTCTGGATACGAGGTCCGCAGGTCAGCGTGCGAGCGCGACTCGCGACTGCGCGCGCTCGTTTCACAGGCGCGATCGTGCGGGTTGCGGCGCTCGCAATCGTGCTCATTCTCTCGTTCGGCGGATTCATTTTCTACAACACCAACGTGTTGAATCAGTACCTCTCGCCGGCGGAGTCCGAACGCCCGCAGGCTGAATACGAACGTCTTTACGGGCGATATCGAGATCTGCCACAGCCGGTCATCGCCGGCGCGAATCTGCGCTTCGAGATCTATCCCGAAACGTACGGCCTCGACATGCGCGGCTCGTATGAGCTCGTGAATCGCACCGCTGTTGCGATTCCGACGATCCACATCGAAACGCCGAATGGTCGCAACTACGTGGTGCGATCGATGACCTTCGATCGCGCGTCGAAACCACAAGTCGTCGATCAGTCACACGGCTATCGGATCTTTACGCTCGAGCGCCCGCTCGCGCCGGGCGAATCGATTCGCTTCTCATTTGATACCGCGCTTCGTTCGCCGGGATTTCGTCACGGCGGCTGGTATACGCAAGTGGTTCGCAACGGCTCCTACTTCGACAGACGGCTGCTGCCGTTCATCGGCTATCAGCCAGGATTCGAAGCGTCCGGCGAGGACACGCGCAAACACTTCGGACTTCCGCCTCAGGCGCCGATGCCCGCGCCAAACGATGCCGGTGCAAGGCAGTTCCAAAGCAGATTTCGCGACGGCGATCGCATCA
The DNA here is from genome assembly GCA_051953135.1 of Thermoanaerobaculia bacterium. Taxonomy (GTDB): domain Bacteria; phylum Acidobacteriota; class Thermoanaerobaculia; order Gp7-AA8; family Gp7-AA8; genus QHVT01. Next base: position 14,630 of record JBQCJC010000429.1, read on the forward strand.
ACGTCGAGACGATCGTCGGTACCGCTGCCGATCAAACCGCGATCGTGCCGGGCGTGCTGCGCCGAACGTGGACCGAGAATGGCCGACGCTACTTTCACTACGGCACGCGATTGCCGGAGACGTTCGGCACCGCCGTCTTCTCCGCGAAGTACGCCGTTCATGAAAGCCAATGGCATCCGTCGAGCGGATCCGGCGATGCGGTTCAGCTCCAGGTCTTCCATCACCCACCGCATCAAGCCAACCTCGATCGGATGATCGCGGCGATGAAGGCATCGCTCGATTACTACACGACGACCTTCGGACCGTTTCCGTATCGCGAGCTCCGCGTCGTCGAGATTCCGCCTTACAGCATCAACGGCCGCGCATTTCCATCAGCGATTGCATTCGCGGAACAGAACTTCATCACGCGCTCGGAGAAAGGTCTCGTCGATCTGACGTTCTTCGGAACCGCGCATGAGATCGCGCATCACTGGTGGGGCGGTCAGGTGCGGCCCGCGTACGCGAAGGGACGCGCGTTCGTGAATGAATCGCTCGCGAACTACAGCGCCATGCTCGTGACGGAAAAGGTTCTCGGTCCGGCGGAAGCGCGGCGCGTCTACGACTTTCAAATGAATCGCTATCTCGTGCGTCGCGGCGAGACCGGTCGCGACGTTCCGCTGCTCGAAGTCGACGACCATCCGCACGTCTCGTACGGCAAAGGTGCGGTGGCGCTGTACACGTTGCGCGAGGCGATCGGCGATGAAGCGATGAACACCGCGCTGCGCCGCTTCCTCGAAAAGTTTGGTCGATCCGGACCGCCGTATCCGACGTCGCTCGATCTCTACGCGGAGCTGCGTGCCGTCACGCCACCCGCGTACCACTCGCTGCTCACCGATCTCTTCGAGACGATCACGCTCTGGGACATGAAGACGCAACAGGCGGCCACGCGTCGTCTGCCGGACGGAAAGTACGAGGTAACGCTGAACCTCGTCGCACAAAAGGTGCGCGCCGACGGCATCGGACGCGAAACGCCGACGCCGATGAATGCCCTGGTGGAAGTCGGCGTCTTCGGCAAGACGAACGACGAGCCGATTTATCTCACGCGCCACCGCATCCGAAACGGCGAACAGACAATCCGCATCGTCGTGCCGCAGGAGCCATCACGCGCCGGCGTCGATCCGAACGGAAAGCTCATCGAGACGGAACGCGGGGACAACGTGGTGGAGGTTGAAGCGAAGGAATGAAGTTGGCGCCGCGCCCCGCGTGGCTCCAACGCTTTGCTGGACCTTCACCGCCGCCGCGAACGCATCAGCCGTCGCGGCTCTGTGATGACCGCCATGTCCGTGCGGGAATGACGGCGACGCGCCCAGACCGCGGTGAAACACATCACGTGGACTCGGCTTCCGCTTGCGTGCCGTCTCTCCGCACGCTAAACTGAACCACATGGTTCAGTTTTCCAGAACCCGCCTCGATACCTCATTCGCCGCACTTTCGGACGCGACCCGACGCGGCAGTCTGGAGCGACTCGGGATCGCAGACGCATCGATCACGGATCTCGCCGAGATGTTCCACATGACGCTCACGGGCATGAAGAAGCATGTCGGCGTCCTGGAGCAGGCGGGGCTCGTCACGACGGAGAAAGTCGGTCGCGTGCGGACGTGCAAGCTCGGTCTGCGCCGGCTGGAAGAAGAGGCGGCATGGATCGAAAGGTACCGCCAGCTTTGGGACGCACGTTTCGACGAGTTGGACAAGGTCGTCGAGCAATTGAAACAGAAGGAGAATATCGATGGACGTAAGAAAAGATAGTGAGCGCGCCGCCATGAAGAACCGCACGACCGTGGAACGGAAGTCCGACCGCGAGGTGGTCGTTACGCGAACCTTCAACGCCCCGGCGCGCATCGTGTTCGAGGCATGGACCAGGCCCGAACTGTTCAAGCAGTGGTGGGTGCCGAAGTCGATGGGCATGTCCCTGCGCTCCTGCGAGATGGATGTTCGCGCCGGCGGCAGGTATCGCCTCGAGTTCGAACCCGATGGCATGGCGTTCTTCGGCACGTACGTCGAAGTAACACCGCCCTCGCGCCTCGCGTGGACCAACGAGGAAGGTGGTGAGGGTGGACCTGTCACCACGGTGACCTTCACGGAAAACGACGGCGAGACGCTGCTGGTCCTGCACGAGCTCTATCCCTCGAAGGAAGCTCTCGACGCTGCCGGCACCGGAGCTCAGGACGCGCTGACGGAGACATTCGAGCAACTGGACGAGCTGCTCATCACTCAGAACGCGAACGTGGGACTCGGCTGACCTTGCGGTGCTGCTCGCCCCGGCCGGGCGGTGGCGTCGGAAGAAAGTCACATCGTTCGTCGTGGTCTCGAGGCGAAGAATGAAGCTCGATCGCCGGGACATCCGCCTGTTCGATTACGCCAAGCAGTTCGCGCTGCCGTTCCGCGCGAGAGGACGCCGACGATCTTTTCGCGATGACGCTCGATCAGGTTCGCCATCGGCCGACGATACCGCCGACCGTCCAAACCGGCTGACTTTCTTGGTTTCGGCCACGCCGAGGTAGGGAAATTACTGCCTCGGTCACTCCTCTATTGAGAGGTAGGGCGAGTGTCCAAATCTTGGTGGGGATGGGCAGTTAACGATGGGCGGTGATCCGCGCACCCTATTGCGACAGCTTCTCTTGAGAGAGATCGCAAACGCGGATCCCGCTGTTGCCTCGTCGGTTTTTGCCTATCCGACGCCTTCCGAGGACGTTGCCGAAGCTTTCGTCGCCGCGATCACGCACCTCGCGAGAAGCGCGATACCGCCGCGCTCCTCACCCGCCCGTCGGCTTCAGATTCTCATTCGCGAGCTCACACTCCAAGAACGCGAAGACCTCTGGTCTTGGGCCGTCAAGGCGACAGCTCCACTCGTCAGAGGCGACACCCAGTTTGTCTCCAGCGCGACTACAATCGATACACTCGAGCAATTCGAGGCTTTTCGGTATTTCCATCCACCCGCGACGACCGATGAGCTGATCGGAATCAGCATCGGCTCGGCTCGATTTCCTTGGTCGCACATTTCCCCTGACGCTGTCGTCGAGCCCGGACGCGAGTACGTCTTGAGAGTGATCCCCCATCCGGCGGTCATCATCCCGAAGGACTCGGAATTCCACGTCGTCCTCTATGAGTATCCGAGCGAGATTCGCCTTGTCGGCGGATTGAGCGCCGGGACCTTCGTGTCTTATGGAGACAACTATCAAGTAGCGCGGCAACCCGCCGCAAGCCCAATTCACGTCGAATCCGAAGCCATGCTCTTCCGGATCACGACACCGGAAGACGCAGGGATTTATCGTCTTCGCTGCAGCGTGTATCTTGCGAATGTGACGCTCCAATCGCGCGTCATATCGATTCCTGTGGGAATTCCAGGCGAAGTCTCTTCTAGAATCGACTATCGTTTTGTCGCTGCGTTTCCACCGGGCTTACCTACAGAGCCGGGACCGCATGTGTCGCTGCTGCTCAACAGTGACGAAGGAGGAACGCATTCACTGCGGTACTTTGGGCATTCGACTGTAGAGGTAGGCGACGCGACGTTCGACGCCCTGGAACTGGCTGCGGTTGTCAAGAACGTGCGCGACGTGCTGTACCGCTTGTCCGACGAGGACCACAGAAACCCGGGGTTTGACGCACCCACGACGTTACGCCTTCGACGAGATCTGCGCGCACTCGCCATCAGTGGTAGTCGCTTTTATGTTCACATCGGCAACAAGATGGCGGGAATACCTCGCCTCCGGAACTTGGAACCTCTCCGTCGTGAACCGGGGGGCATTGAACTGACGATTCGAGAAGACGCGCGCTTGCTCCTGCCGATCTCGCTCGTCTACGACTACCCCATCGACACTACGGCTGAAAGACACATGTTTTGTGATGTCTTCCTCGGTGCGCTCGAGAGGGATTCGCCGTTAGATGAAACCCCGTGTTTCAAAGGCGGGTGCCGGTTCATCGGACACAAATCGATCATCTGTCCCTCCGGGTTTTGGGGGTTCCGTCATCGGATCGCCATACCTGTCTCGAGGCGGGTGGCGGCAGGGATCCGACCCGGAATTTCGGCGTCGAACTCGCCGAGCGCGGTAATTGGAATTACGGATGATCCGCGGTTCTCTCACCGCGACCGGCACCTCGAAGCTGTTAGGCATCTGATGGCGGGAGTTCGATCGACGTATGCCCATTCCCGGGAAGCGCTCGTCCGTGCCTTTCGAAATGCGTCTCCGCATTTGGTCTATCTGTTCTGCCACACGGGCGAAAAAGATGGCGTTCCGTACTTTCATGTTGGGGAAACGAGCGATGCGGTCATTACGGGGGACAACCTCTACCACGAAGGCATAGACTGGGGCGCAACCCGCCCACTGGTATTCATAAACGGCTGCCTCGCGACCGGCGTCACTCCGGAATTGGCCCTGAATCTCGTCACACCGTTCGTCGACTACGCCGGTGCGCTCGGAGTAGTCGGTCCCGAAGTGTCGGCATCGGAGCGTCTTGCCACCGCCTTTGGCGAAGTGTTTCTCGAAAGCTTTCTTAGGGGAAAGAACGTTTCGGAATCCGTACGATCGGCCCGGCTGGCGTTGCTCAAAAATAGGAACCCACTCGGATTGATCTATGTGCCGTTTGCACCGCGCTTCGCCTCACTGCGCGAAACGATGACGCCGCATGCCGCATGAGGGTTGAGTAATGGCAGCACAACAGGCCAGGTTCGGGTTCGAGGCGGGGTCGAGCCAGTTCGATCTACTGGAAGAACGGTATCGTGCGCTTCGAGGAGTTGTGAAGCAGGCGGAGCTCCGCACGTCGGACACCGCTGCGATTTTGGTATTGCGCTTCGTACGCGACTCATGCAGTTGCATCATTGAGGCTCTCTGTTCCTTGCGGGGCCCGCAGCGACCGGCCGATCAACGCTTCCAGCCACTCGACCTTCAAAAATTGGCAAGGATGCACCGGCAGCTCACAGGTCTATTGGCGCATTTGAAACCCAGTCCTATACCGGTGCCGCCCGAGGTGGCGGCGTCGTTCCGTCGAATCGTCACGAGAGTATGGGGGGAAAGCGAGCTATTAATTACGGTCGGTGACCGCCCAACTTTTGCTCTGACGGAAAAGATCAACGACGAGCTGGCTGCAATCGTCGACGAACTCAAGGCTTTGGGAGTCGAATTTCGAGGTGCTATGCCGCCTCACATTCTTCACGTGCGCATTTCGTCAGCCGATGTCACTCAGGTACTACTACACTGCATCTTCGCGCATGAATTCGGTCATCATTACAATCGGTTACCCCTGCCACATGTGACTGAGGATTGGTTCGAAGATCTTCCCGTGGAGCAACGCGCGGCTGCGGCGCAAGTCTCGAATGCCTGGCGCCTGGAGATCGTTGCTGATCTTTTCGGGATGTTCGTTTTTGGCCCGGCGTACGTGTGTGCATGCGTGTACTACATTACGAGTTTGTATGACATGCACACGGCCACGGCGAAGCACCCCCCGTTTGCGCTCCGGCTTCGAATCCTCATCGAGGCTTTGAACGACAATTTCCGCTTGCCGATCCTCGGTGACAACGACGAGTCCGAGCCGGAACTCAAGGCGGCTCCATGGCTGCCGAATACACAACAAGCATTAACAGGATGGCTTCTCAAGGCAAACAATAGCAAGCCGTTTATCTCCGATGAGGCAGACCTCCCAGCAGCGATTCGGATCGCTGTGACAAAGGTCGTTTCCAACGACGCGGTGATCATGCCTCTGCGCCGGCTCGCCAAGAACCTTGCAAGTATTCGTAATGACGCGCACGCAGATCCCGCAGAATATTCGCCGCTGCTCTATGAGGCAGAAGTTGCCGACCTGGTCAAGGCAATCAATTTCAACGTGGTACCGGTCGAGCAGCATGTCGGCGGCCGACCCAAGTACGTCACCACGGCCAGTATTCTAAACGCCGCCTGGGAATGTTTTCTCGGCTCGCTGCGCGAATTTTCGGCGCATCTCCAAAGTGGGACACCTCGCGCGAAAGTCTACCGACTCTTTAATGAGTTCTTATTGAAGACCCTCGAGCTGTCCGAGCTCGCTAAAAAATGGGAGGACGTGGCTAAGGTGGCGGTCGACACGGATGATGAGGCGCCGATTCCGGAAGCGGGCGACGTGTTACCCACGCGCGCAGGCGGCGTGCTGTCGGCCATCCAGATTCGCGACATTGCCACGCGTACGGGGCCTGGGACAGAGGAATGGCTGGCGGTCACGCCCGTCTTGCGCTGGAACCGGCAAGCTAAGCCGGGCAATTCGTCGCTTGACGTGCGGTTGGGACAGCGATTCCGAGTACCCCAGCGAATGCGCATCGGCAGTCTGGACCATATTAGCGACCAGCACGAGCGAAACATCGAAATCTTCTTCGATGATCATTTCGTGCCGTTGGGGGATTATTTCATTCTTCATCCGCGACAGTTTGTCCTCGGTGTGACGCTGGAATGGCTACGACTCCCGTCGTACCTCTGTGCAACGGTGATCGGGCGGTCTGCGTGGGGCCGCGATGGTCTCATCGTGGCCACGGCCACAACCGTCCATCCTCGCTACGCCGGGGTGTTGACACTCGAACTGACGAACGTGGGCGAGATTCCGATTCGTCTCTATCCTGGCCTAACCATTGCGCAGTTGGTCGTCCAAGCCGTCTCCGGCGGGTCGAGCCTGCAGGGAAACACTGCCTTCATGCTCTCCGCTTACCCGCGCAGTGCCAATGCGGCCGGCGAAGATCGAAAGATCATCGAACAGTTCGTGCGCGACCGCGCAGATAAGGTTCAGGACGTCGTGACGGGTGATTGACCCACCGAAATCGATGCCTTCGAGCACCCCAAACGTCGACTCGGCCTCCGCGTGAGTTTCCGGAGACATCTGACATCCCACGCCGGCCGAGCGTACGCGTTTGCCTCGATCTAACTTGGGCAGAACTACAATTTTCCGTCCGCAGCCCGCTTCGAGCGCATGAGCCGTGGTCGTGCGCGGCTGTGCGCGCCGATGTTGTTTGCCGATCGCGGCGTTGACGGAGCGCGGGACGCAATCGCCTGTGAGTAGCGGCCTATCGAGTACGCGAAGCGGGCTCAAGGATTGGCTGGGAGTATTACCCGAGTATCGAACCGCCGTGCTTGGCAAGACCGGCCGATAACATCTTTCTCCAGTATCACTTAGCCTGGAACGTCGTCGAATGCTTCGATCGGACGCCGAATAATCGCCGGAAGGATCTCACCTGCTTGATCGGCCGTCCAGACTCTTCAAAACGCGAAGAGCAGGCGAGCCATCGCTTTACGGACTGCCCGCAGATCGATCCATGACTCTCCACCGGTTGGGAAATAGCGGCCGTCACGATCGGTCTCGTATCGAAAGATATCGGATCCTCGGTCGTACGCAGCGAGCTCCGAAATTGGCTTGGTGATCCAACGGGGTATCGGCTCGCAATACCGGTCACGA
>JBQCJC010000430.1:0-4496 GCA_051953135.1 Thermoanaerobaculia bacterium
AGCGCCGGCGCAGCGACGCCGTTCATCGCGAGTCTCCGATTCCTGCCATCAGGTTCGCGACTTGCGAAGCCTCGACGTTCGTCGCCAACTTGCCCCGATAAATCACCTGCAGCTCATCCGCGAGCGCGAATGCTTCGTCGAGATCCGAGGTGATCAACACGATCGATGCGCCGGCCGCCGCGGCGTTGCGCAACTGCTCGTGCACGAAGCGCGTCGCTTCGACATCGAGACCGCGCGTCGGCTCCGCGGCGACGATCAGTTGCGGGCGGCGATCGAGCTCGCGCGCGAGAATCACTTTCTGTTGATTGCCGCCCGACAACTCGCCCGCGCGTTGTCGCGGCGAGTGCGCGCGAATCGAATACAAGCGAATCATCTGCTCCGCGTGACGCACTGCTTCGCGCGGACGCCAGCGCTTCGCACGCAGCGCGAGGTTCTCCGCGATCGTCATCTCCGCGACGATGCCATCGCGCGTCCGATCCTCGGGGATGTGTCCCGCGTGCGGATTTTCTTCGCGCAACTTCGCGGCCAGTTCTGTTTGTCCGTTGCCCGCGACACCAACGATCGCCGTGATTTTTCCACCGCGCTGCACCACCGCGCGCGACGTGCTTTCGCGCGAGACGACCATCGCACTCGCCAGCACGTCTGCGCGCGCGTCGTGCGTTTCGAGCACGACGCGTCCCGCGCGCATCACCACGATCCGTTCCGCAATCGCCAAAACCTCGGGCAGCTTATGGCTGATGAACACGACCGCGGTGCCTTCGCTCGCGAGTCGTCGCATCACGCGAAACAACTCTTCGCTTTCGTGCGGCGTGAGCACCGACGTCGGCTCATCGAGAATCAACGTCGACGGTTTCTTCGCGATCGCCTTGATCAATTCGAGCTTTGATTTTTCTCCGACCGAAAGATCATCGACGCGACGTGAGACATCCGGCAGCGCGATTCCGGTCGACGCGATCGTTGCTTCTGCCTCACGCTCGAGCGTGCGTCGTGTTGCGAAGCGAATGCGCCGGCGATCGGTGAGTGCGAGGTTCTCGGCGATCGTGAGCTCGGGCACCAGCATGAAGTGCTGATGCACGAGCTCCACGCGATCCGCTTCCTCGATCGTTCCGCTGTCCGCGTGCAATTCGCGCGCGGCGATGCGCATCAACGTCGTCTTCCCCGCGCCGTTCTCGCCGATCACCGCGAGGATCTCGCCCGGCGTGATGTCGAGCGAAACGTCGTCGACCGCGTTGACGGTGCCGAACGACTTCGAGATGCGCGAAAGGCGCACGTCAGAATCCCATCGGAACCTTCAGCGTGCCGGCCTTGATCTCGCCGATGAGGCGATCGACTTCGGCCACGGTCTGCGGTGAGATTTGCGATTTCAGCGCGTCATTCCATTCGAGCGTCACGACGCCTTCGTTCATGCCGAAGTTCTGAATCTCCGGTTTGAATTTTCCTTCCTTCACCGTCGTGGCCATCTTCACGATCGCGCCCGGCACATCGAGCACCGCGGATGCGACGATCACGTCCGGCGCGAGATCGTTCTGATTTTTGTTCGATCCGAAGCAGCGCACCTTCTTCTCACTGCATGCCTGAAACACGCCACGTCCTGCTTCGTTGGCCTGATGAAAGATGAAGTCCGCGCCGGCGTTGATGAGCGAGAGCGTTGCGAGTTTCGCGGCGCCGAGGTCATCGAAGTTGCCGGTGTAGATCTCGCGGACGTCGAAATTCGGATTCACCGAATGCGCGCCCGCTTTGAACGCGATGAACGTCGAATCGATCGAAGGAAACTTGATCCCGCCGACGAGACCTGCTTTGCCCGTCTTCGATTCGCGCGCCGCGATCACGCCGAGAAGATACGTTGCCTGCTCGAGCTGAAAGCGCATCGGCGCGACGTTCGGCGCGATCGTCGTGCCCGACGTCGTGATGAAGATCGTCTTCGGATATTCGGCGCCCGCGGCTTTCGCGGCATCCTGATATTCGAAGCCGTGGCCGAACGCGAGATCGAAATCTTTCGCGCCGTATGCGCGGAATCCTTCGAGAATCTCCGCGGGAGTTTTCGTTTCCTGATTCGAGATCTCGGCGCCGAGCTCCGTTTTCGTGCGCTGCAATCCTTCGTATGCGATCGCGTTCCAGCCCCCGTCATTGACCGAGCCGGGAGTGAGCAATCCGATGCGGAATGGTTTCGCCGGAGCGGTGGTCGCGGCGGTGGATGTCGAGGCGGTGTCCGGTGCTGCTGCCTCCTTTTGCTGGCAGGCGAAGAACGCGAGAAGTGAGACAGCTAGCAGAGCTCGTTTCATGGCGGCGGATTTTACGGGTTGCCAGTTCAGGCTGGCCAGTGGTACACGGGAGCGGGATTTGGCAGTAGATCGTAAGGAGGGACGCATGAACGAAGATCGCAGCAACGGCGCGGACTACGAGGATGACGACGAACAGATCGAGCAGATGATCATCGAGAACGGGATTCTGCTCCATTCGCTCGCCACGCTTCTGGTGCGCAAGGGAATTTTGAGCCAGGAAGAAATCGACGCCGAGATGGACCGTCTGTACGACCAGATGGAGAATTTCGAGCAGCAGTAGCCGTGGAATTACACCCGCCGGTCAATGTTTCGACTCGGCGGATATTTTCACGACTGGAGACTTCATGAAGATTCGCAACTTCCTCACGGCGCTCGCCGTGACCGCCGTGAGCGTCAGCGCGCTCGCGGATCTCTCCACGCAGTATTCCGACTGGGGCAAAGGCCCGGCGCAGTTCCTGATGACGAAATCAGAAGCGGCGCAGTGGAAGAACATCAAGTCGGATGACGAAGCGAAAGCGTTCATCGCGCTCTTCTGGGCGCGTCGCGATCCGACGCCCGACACTCCGGCGAAGAACGAGTTCAAAGAGAACTTCGACACGATGGTCGCGACCGCGGACAAGAACTTCGCGGAAGGGAAGGTCGCGGGCTCGATGACCGATCGCGGTCAGGTGCTCGTGCTTTACGGTCCGCCGACGAAGATGGCGCGCGGCGGCGCCAACACCAGCGGCCGCGACGACAACAACGACATGAACGCCAGCACCGGCACGGAGCTGACGTGGCTGTGGGAAGGCAAGGACGCGGTGCAGTTCAATCAGCCGCGCTCGACCGTCAAGTTCATCGATCGCTTCGGCAACGGCCAGTTCCGCGCGGAGCGCGGCACGTTCGATCTGAAGAGCCAGCGCGAGAAGTCGATCGAGGCGTCGATCAAGCAGCCGAACCTCACCGCCGCCCCGACTGTCGCTGTTGCGACTCCGGTCGCGGTGCCCGCGGCTCCTGCCGCACCGGCTCCGGCCGCGGTGGTCACCGAGTTGACGACGCCTGCGTTGCAGACGGCGATCAATGAATTCAAGGCCGCGGCGAAGAATCCGTACGAAGGAAAGCTCTTCGTCACGACCGGTGAGTTCGTGACCGGCGAAGGCGAGACGTTCGTTCCGGTGCAGCTCTACGTTCCGAAGTCGGCCGCCGTTCCGACGACCGGTGTCACGTTCTTCGGCGCAGTGCAGGACGCGAGCGGCAACAACGTCGTGGCATTCGAAGAGCCGGCGAAAGTGACCGTGAGCAAAGACGACCAGTTCGTCGAGAAGTCGCTCGCGGCATTGCCGGCTGGCAAGTATCGCGGCTACTTCGGCCTCGCGCAGGACGGCAAGCCACTCAGCATCACCGCCGCGGACATGGAGCTCACGGGCGCGATCGACAAGACCTCGACCGGAGCATCGCCGCTCATCCTCTCCAACAATCTCTATCCGCTCACCGAGGCGCAGATGGCAAACGAGCCGTACGCGTTCGGCGGCATCAAAGTCATCTCGAAAGCCGACAAGGTTTTCAAGACGAGCGATGAGCTCTGGTACTTCATCGAGCTGCGCAATCCTGGCGTGCCGGAAGCCGCCGTTGCGGAAGCAACGCAGCCGGTGAGCGTGTCGGGTGAAGCGACTCCGGCGATGCCGAAGATCCAGGTGAAGATCGACATCGAAGGCATGACCAACGAGAAGCAGAAGGTCAAGAAAACCGCGCCGCCGATGGAGATCGAAGCGATTCCGATGAAGGGCGTTCCGGGCCACTACGGCGTCGGCAACGCGATTCCTCTGGCGACGTTCAAGCCGGGCGAATACACCTTCACCATCAAAGCGATCGACACCGTGAAGAAGCAGTCGTACACGATGTCGGACAAGTTCCGCGTCATTCAGTAAAAGCGATCAACGTTTTGTCAGTCACGGATCCCTCTATGCCGTTTGCCACCATCGAAGAAGCCGCTGAGCTGTACCGCCGCGGAGACTTCGTCATCATCGTCGATGACGAAGACCGCGAGAACGAGGGCGATCTCTGCATCGCCGCGGACCGCGTGACGCCGGAGAAGATCAACTTCATGGCGAAATTCGGCCGCGGATTGATCTGCCTTGCGCTCACCGAGGAGCGGTGCAATGAGCTCGAGTTGCCGCTGATGGTCGAACACAACACGACCAACTTCGGCACGGCCTTCACGGTGTCGATCGAGGC
>JBQCJC010000431.1:0-11220 GCA_051953135.1 Thermoanaerobaculia bacterium
CGCACGCTTTTCGCTGAAGAAAATCTCGCTGCACGCCGGCCCGATCGCGCTCGTGATCAACGGCGGCCCCGCGCCGTACGCGGAGACAGACGCCGCGAAAGTGTTCACGCGCGAACGCGTTCCACTCCGCATCGATCTCGGCAGCGGCAACGCCCGCGCCGTCGTGCTGTCGAGCGACCTCGGTCACGACTACGTGAGCCTCAACGCAGACTACCGGTCGTAGCCAAATCGGCTACGACCATCGCCTCCTCTCTCTGCAGGCCGACCGCAATGAGCCCTCTGCTTGTTGCCTTTCTGTGTGGATATTAATATTTCCATAAATCCTGAAATGACTCAGGATTCAAGAAAGGACCTGTGAAAATGAAACACCTCGCAATCGCAGTCATCGTTTTCTCTCTTCTCACCGCACCGTTCGCTCAGGCCAAAACCTGCTTCGGCATTTCGTGCAATTACATTGACGCGGCCAGCAACTCGAACTTCCAGGCATCGCCGTGGGATACGAATTGGTCGGCCAGCGGCGCGTCGTCCGTGATCGAGGGATGCTTCGGTACGGTGGCGGCGGAAATTGGGCCTGGCGACACGCTAACCCGCGGCCCGTTCACCGTCGACAACACCTACACGAACGGATTCGCGCTGCAGTTCCGCCTGCAGTTGCCAAACGACACCGACTCGGCGTTCGACCAGCTCGCGGTGACGGTGACGGACAACACCACGAGCACCAGCGAAGTCTTCTACTACAACGGCAACACGTTCACGTCGAACTGCAACATCCGAGTGATCCCACTCGTGAACGACTACAGCAACCACAGCGTCACGGTCTCGTTTACCGGCGGCGGGCTGACCTCCCATCCGTGGCATCTCGACGATGTCGGATTCTTCGCGTACTGGTAAGGACGAAAGGTGGCGGAGCCTCGCTCCGCCACCTTCAATTGAACTTGTCCGGCAGAAACGCGCGCAGCACCGAGTGAAAGACACGCGCGACATCTTCGAAGCCTTTGCGCGTTGGATGCAGCTCGTCGTTCCATTCATCGTCCTGAATCACAGGCGCTACATCGCACTTCGTGAACTTCGGCCCCACGAATGAATCGACGATCGCGTTGAATCGCGCCATCAGCGCCTCGACGATCGCGCGCTGCTCTTTCTTCGACGAGTAACCGCGACCTTCGAGAAACGGCTTGATCCACGGACCGGCGGTGATGCCGAGGAGCTTTGCTTTGCGGCCGCTGGGAATTGCGTGGCCGTAGCCGTGCGTGACGATCAGGCAATCTCGCGCGGATGCGTCGCGCATTGCGATCAGTCGCGCATACGCCTCGCGGATGTCTTTGAATCGCTGACGCAGCGCGTTCGTATTCAGCGCGGCATCGACATCGAACGCATTGCCGCGCGGCGCGATGAACTTCAGCAACTCCGGACCGACGATGTCGTTCCCGCCGCCGCTGAACAACAACACATGCGGCTTGTATCGCTGCAGATAGTTCGACAGCGTCTTCAACTTCGCGTCAGTCGTCATCGCGACTGCTTCGTCGCCGCTCTTCTCCAGCCGAAGCAGCGACATGCGCCGGCCGGTCATGTCATCGAGGTGATCGACGATGTTTGCGTGAATCGGGAATGAGAACCACGAATCGCCTTCGCTGATCACCACCGGATCCGTTGGATGATCGCGAATGGAATCGACGAAGAACGTGAGCAACTGACGCTGCTGCACCCATGAGAGTGACATCACAGACTCCTTTCGACGAGCACGTCGTCGCAGAGGAGTGACTCGGAGAGATCGAATTCACCGCCGCTTACGCGGCACGATCCGGTGCAGCGGGCAATCGCTCTTCGATCGTTCTTCGCAACGATGCAAGCTCTTCGCGCAGCGCCACGAGTTCCTCTCCCGTCGCCTCACCTTCCGGCGCGAGGAACCACGCCGCGAGTGCCGCGGAAAACGCGCCGAACAACCCGACACCCGCGGTCATCAACAGCGCAGCGATGAGCCGGCCTTCGACCGTGAGCGGATACTTGTCGCCATAACCGACGGTGGTGATCGTTGCGAACGCCCACCACACGGCGTCGTCCGCGGTTCGGATATTGGATTCCTTCGAATCCTCGAATCGCAAAATCGCCGCGCTTGCGCCGATCACGAGAAAGAGCGCAAGCAGCGCAGCCGCGAGCGCGGCCGATTGACCCCGATGCCGATGCAATAGCTTCGAGAGCAGACGGCTCGCACGCAATGCACGCAGAACGCGCGTGATGCGCGCGATCCTCGCGACTCTCCCCCATCGCGCGACACTGAGCGACGGAATCGACGACAACAGATCGAGCCAGCCCCACGTCACCAGATAACGCCAGCGGCGCGGCGCGGTGATGAGCGAGTACAGAAAATCGAGAAAGAAGATCGCGCAGACGACGTTGTCCGCCCAGCCGAGAACCGTCGCGATCTCGGCGTCGCCGCGAAACGCGCTCTCGGCCACGAGCACGCCGAGGGAGAGCACGCAAAGCGCGAGCATGACGAGTTGATAGAAAGGCGCGGCGTCGATGCGATCGGCGTCTTCGGTCATCGGCAGAAGAGAAGACACGGAGCGCGCGAGATGGTGGCGTTTAGGAAAGGCGCTGCGCGCCCGTGCCTACTGAATCGGCGAGTCGCCGACCATCGAATCGAGAATCGCGCGCGAATCGTCGCTCATCTTCGAGAAGTACAAGCGCGATGCATACAACGTCGCGCCGCCTTCACCAGCGCCGAGGCCGACGACGGTGCAGGACGCGACCTGCGCGGTCGCTTGAAATTTCTTCTCGCTATGCACGAACGAGATCTCGACATTCGCCCCGGTTTTCAGCATCCCTGGATGCGTGGCGAGCACGCCCGTGGTGCTGATATCGACGAGCGTCGCGCTCTTGAGGCCGATGCGCAACGGGAGGTTGAGCACGACGCGAAAACGATTGCTGCGGCGGACCGCATCCATTGCGAGTTTGGGAGCCATTGGACGCGCCAAAAATACGCTCGCTCCGACTCCGACGCAACGCCCTTTCGTTACACTTCACACCCACATGAAAAAACTGGTTGGTTTGCTTCTCATCGCCGCGATCACCGTGCCGATGCTGGCGGCTTCGCCGGAGCCGGTGCGCGCGCGTCACGCGATGGTCGCATCGACCTCCGAGGTCGCTTCGCGCGCCGGTGCGGAGGTGATGAAGAAGGGCGGCAATGCTGTTGATGCGGCAGTCGCGGTCGCACTCGCACTCGCCGTCACCTGGCCATCCGCCGGCAACCTCGGCGGCGGCGGATTCATGCTCATCCGCAAAGCCGACGGCACCGTCGAAGCCATCGACTATCGCGAACGCGGACCGTTGCGCGCATCGCGTGACATGTATCTCGACGAACAAGGCAACGTCATTCCCGGACTCTCCACCGAAGGCTACAAAGCAGTCGGTGTTCCGGGCACGATTGCCGGACTCGCACTCGCGCACAAACGCCACGGCAAACTGAAATGGGAAGACGTCGTCGAGCCCGCGCGCAAGCTCGCGGCGGAAGGCTTCGTCGTCAACTATCACCTCGCGCGCTCGCTGCGGTTGCAATCGACGCAGGAGAAGATGAAGAACTTCGCCGAGAGCCGCCGCATCTTTCAGCGCGACGGGAAGTTCTATGAGATGGGCGAAACGTTCGTGCAACCCGAGCTCGCGTCCGTGCTCGCGCGCGTGAAACGCGATCCGCGCGATTTCTACGAAGGCGTGACCGCGAAGATGATCGTCGATGCGATGAACGCGAACGGCGGGATTGTCACGGCCGAGGATTTGAAAACGTACGAGCCGACGATTCGCACACCGCTGCGCACGACGTATCGCGGCTACGAAATCCTCACGATGCCGCCACCGTCATCGGGCGGCATCGCGCTCATCGAGATGCTGAACATGCTCGAGTCGTACGACTTGAAATCGATGGGCTGGCATTCGTCGCAGTACGTGCACACCGTCATCGAAGTCATGCGCCGCGCTTTCGCCGATCGCGCGCAATACCTCGGCGACACGGACTTCGTGAAAGTTCCACTCACTGGATTGATGTCGCGCGCGTACGCGGATGAGCGACGCAAGACGATCGATCCGAACAAAGCCTCACCGTCGCGCGAAGCCGGCGCGGGAAATCCGATGCCGTATGAATCGCCGGAGACGACGCCCTTCACGATCATCGATCCCGACGGCAACAGCGTCTCGAACACCGACCCGCTGAACGACAGCTACGGCGCCGGCGTCACCGTGAAAGGCGCGGGCTTCCTGCTCAACAACGAGATGGATGACTTCACGTCGAAGATTGGCGTGCCGAATGATTACGGACTGATTCAGGGCGAAGCGAATGCGATCGCGCCGAAGAAACGTCCGCTCTCTTCGATGACGCCGACAATCGTGTTGAAAGACGGCAAGCCCGCGTTCGCAGTCGGCAGTCCCGGTGGACCGACGATCATCAACACCGTGCTGCAGGTCATTCTCAACGTCATCGATTTCGACATGGACATTCAGAAAGCGATCAGTGCGCCGCGCTTTCATCATCAATGGATGCCGGACGAGATCTTCTGGGAAGAGTTCGATTTGCAACCGGACACTCGTCGCGCGCTCGAGGCGATGGGCCACAAATTTCGCGAGCTGCCGGGCATGAGCAGAACAACGCCGGGACAGATCGGCGATGCGGAAGGCGTGGCGATCGACGCAAGCGGCCTGCGCATGGGCGGCAGCGATCCGCGCCTCGCGGGCGTGCCGGTCGGCTGGTGATTCGGTGCGGTTTCTGCAGCGACGAAATCACGTGAAGAAATTTGCGGTCATCACGCTTTTCGTCGCGCTCGTTTCGTGTGAGCAACGCAGCGCAGCACCGCCACCGGTTGTTTCCCAGGAAACTGCGCCGACTTCGACAGCGCCTGCATCGACATCGACGCACGAAGACGTGCGCGTCACGACGCCTGACGAAATCGTGAAGCAGTTCGGCGCGCGAATGAAGCAGGTGTCGCTCACCGCCGATCGCCCAATCGTGCGCGAAGCGATGCAACGCGCGTACGGCGATCTCGTCGCGCCGCGCTTGCTCGAGACGTGGAGCAATGCACCGCAAAGCGCACCAGGACGACTCACGTCGAGTCCGTGGCCCGATCGCATCGAATCGATTCACAGCACGATCGCGGGCGATACCGCGAACGCAACCGGCGTACTCGTCGAAGCGACGAGCACCGGAGATGCGCGTCGTGTTCCCGTCACGATTCGACTCGCACGTCACGACGACAGTTGGCGCATCACTGAGTATCGCGCTGCAGAACCGGAGATCGATCGCGCCGATGATGCGATTGCCGCACTGCGCGAGTATTACGACGCGATCAATCGCAAAGACTTTCGCGCTGCCTTCGCGCGATGGGGCACATCGGGCCCGCCGAATCAAACGTTCGCGCAATTTGAAAAGGGATTCGAGGCAACGAGGAACGTCGAGCTCACAATCGGCGATGCATCGCGCATCGAAGGTGCAGCAGGATCGCGCTACATCGATGTGCCGGTGACAATCGTTGCGACGACATCCTCGGGAACGAAACAGCGCTTCACCGGAACGTACACACTGCGACGCTCGGTCGTCGACGGCGCATCGGACGCCGATCACAAATGGCATCTCTATCGCGCCTCGCTGCGTGAATCGCGATAGCACGCACAGCGCGATTTCACGGGCGTGATATAGGATTCGCGCCCATGAACATTGAGAAAAAAGAGCTTGCCGCGTGGGCGAAGCGCGAGCGCGAGAACTTCGAAAACACGCTGAAGCAATTCGTCGAGATCCCCTCGGTCTCCGCTGAGCCCGAGCGCAAAGGCGACGTGCGCCGCTGCGCCGAAGCGGCCGCGCAGCTCATTCAGGATTTCGGCGGCAAAGCGAAGATCGTCGAGACCGATGGTCATCCGATCATTCACGGCCGCTTCAAGAGCAGCGCGAAAGCGCCGACGCTCACGATCTACAACCACATGGACGTGCAGCCGGCGTCGCGTGAAACGGAGCCGTGGAACACCGACCCGTTCGTCTTCACGAAGGAAGGCGATCGCTACTACGGTCGCGGCACGACGGACGATAAAGGTCCCGCGCTGTCGGCGATGTGGGGCATCAAGGCCGCGCGCGAAGCGAACATCCCGCTGAACATCAATGTGCTGTGGGAGCTCGAAGAAGAAATCGGCTCGCCGAGCTTCGAAGGCTCGCTGAAGAAAAACGCCAATGAATTCGCGACCGATCACATCCTCGTGTCCGACACGATCTGGGTCTCGCGCTCGCAGCCCGCATGTCCCGCGGGCCTGCGCGGATTGCAGGGCTTCTCGCTGACGCTGCAGACCGGCACCACCGATCAACACTCGGGCGTGACCGGCGGCGCGGCGCGCAATCCACTCGGCGAGTTGATGCAGCTCGTCTCCGAGATGTACGACGCGCGCACCGGCAGAGTGAAAATCAAAGGGTTCTACGACGATGTCGAACCGCCGTCGAAAGACGAGCTGCGCGACTTCAAAAACTCCGGCTTCACGATCAAAGGCTTCATGAAGGATCACCTGTTCAAGTCGATTCGCAGCAGCGATCCGGTCGACGTGATGAAGCGCATCTGGGCGATGCCGACGTTCGAAGTGCATGGTCTCGTCGGCGGCTATACGGGTCCCGGCATCAAGACCGTGATCGCGCCGAAAGCCGAGGTGAAGATCAGTTGCCGCCTCGTGCCGAACATGGATCCGCGCAAGATTCAGAAGCTCGTGAAGAACTTCGTGAAAGAGCGCAATCCGGATGTGAAGATCGAGATCGAGAATCAGATGTGGCCGTACAAAGCGCCGACGAGCGGACCGCTCGCGGAGGCGGTGAAGGACGCGATGAAATTCTCGTTCGGCAAAGAACCGGTGTTCGTGCGCGAAGGCGGCTCAATCGGCGCGGTGATCTCGATGGAGAAGATCCTCAAGTCGCCGGTGATGTTCCTCGGTCTCTCGCTTCCGGAGCACGGCTATCACGCGCCGAATGAAAACTATGACTGGCAGCAGGCCAGCGGCGGCATGGTGGCGTTCGTGAAGTACTTCGACAACGTGGCGAAGCTCGGACGCTGATGCGCAAACTCACGCTCGCATTCGTTCTCTTCTTCGCGACGCAGTTGCACGCGACGTTCTCGATCGTCGCGCGCGATCCGCAAACCGGTGAGCTGGGAATCGCGGTCGCATCGCGATTCTTCAGCGTCGGCAGCGTCGTGCCGTGGGCGAGCGCGAGCGCGGGTGCAGTCGCGACGCAGGCGAATGCGAACGTGACATGGGGACCGCGCGGACTGGAATTGTTGTCGCGCGGTCTCACCGCCGAAGAAACACTGAAGGTGTTGCTGCGCGGCGATGCGAATGCATCGTCGCGACAGACCGGCATCGTGTCGCGCGACGGTACGTCAGTGACGTACACCGGTCCGGATTGCATTCCGTGGGCAGGCGGACGCGCGGGCGCGAACTACGCGGTGCAGGGCAACATTCTCGTCAGCGAGCAGGTCGTGATCGCGATGGAGAAGGCATTCCTCGAAACGAAGGGCACGCTCGCGCATCGCATGTACGCCGCGCTCGCCGCGGGTGATGCAGCGGGCGGTGATTCGCGCGGACGTCAGTCGGCGGCGCTGATCGTGGTGAAGGAAGGCGCGGGCTTCAACGGTGGAAGCGATCGCGCAATCGACATCCGCGTCGACGATCACGCCGATCCGTTCGGAGAGTTGAAACGTCTGCTCGATTACGCGGAGATGAATTACGCGTGGAACGAGGGCTGGACGGCGTTCACGAACAAGCAGTACGCGAAAGCGCTCGAAGCACAGGAGCGCGCCGCAATCCTCGGCGCGCACGTGCCCGAGGTGCTGTATGACCTGGCGGTGATTCGCCTGGCGAACGGAAAGAAAGCAGAAGCGCTCGATGCCCTCGCAACAGCCGTCGCGATGAATCCGAAACTGAAAACGCAGGCACAGCGCGACAAGGATATGGATGGGTTGCGTGGGGACGCGAGGTTTCGGGAGTTGATTGGAGAGTAACGGCGGAAACGAATGATGAATGATGAGTGATGAGGTTCGACAGGTTTCGCGAGATTGCCGCTTCAGTGCAATGACCTGATGGCGATGAATGCTCGGTCTCGCGAGACGTGTCGAACTTCATCACTCATCACTCATCATTCATCACTCGGTCTCACGCAAACCGAGCCTCATGCCACCGCGCGCTCACGTCGCACTCGCCCTCTACGGCTTCTCCCCCACATACTTCGCGCGCGGACGAATCATCGCGTTCTGCTCGTACTGCTCGATCGCGTGCGCGATCCAGCCGATCGTTCTGCCGATCGCGAACAGTGTGAGCGCGGATTCGCGCGGCAACGCGAGCACACGCGATAACGCGACGAGTGCGAAATCAACGGTCGGTTCATCGCCCGTCACGTGCTGCACCGCTTCGACGAGCGATTTCGCGAACGTCCGTTCTTTCGACTTCGGCAACATCGACAACAGCAGCGTCGCGCGCGGATCACCTTTCGGATAGAGCGGATGTCCGAAGCCTTCGATCGAATCACCGCGACGCAAGCGTTCCGATAACGCTTTGCGCAGATCGCGCGCGCGTCGCAACTCATCCCACAACGCGAGCACGCGCGCGGTCGCGCCGCCGTGCTTCGTGCCTTCCAGCGCCGCCAGTCCCGCGATCACGACCGCGTACGGCGTCGAACCCGCGGATGCAACGCAACGCGCGGTGAATGCGGAGACATTGAGCTCGTGATCGGCGCAGAGAATCAGCGCGGCGCGAATGAGCGGTGCGGCGTTCGGCACATCCCACGCTTTCGCGAGCGTCTCCTCGATCGTTTCTTCGAGCTCCTGCGATTCGGCCGCGACGCTCGTGAGCAAATTCAAAATGCGCCAGCCGGTTTGCGCGACGCCGCGCGGACGCAGGTCGTATGCGAGTGAATCGCTCGCCGCGACAAGCGGCAGAATCGATTGCGCGCGATTCACGAACGGCAACTCCGCGGCGCTGCGTCCACCGCTCACGACGTGCAGCGGCGTATCGAAAAGCTCGGAATCGACCGCACCGGTCCACACCAGCGAAGCCACATCTTCGAGCGAGCTCGTTTTCGCGAGCTGCGTAGCGTCTTTGCCGCGATAGTAGAGCTTGCCGTCCGCGATGAGCGTGATCGACGACTCGAGAATCGGAACGCCCCAGCGCAGCGCGTGCTCGACCGCTTTCTCCGGATTGCGGCGCTCTTCCGCGCGCACGCGCAAACGCTCGACGTCCTCACGCGCGTAACGACGTTCGCGCGCGGAACCGGGCACGGGCTCGGAGCGCACGAAACCGCGGCTGACATACGCGTACAACGTGGCCCGGCTCACGCCGAGGAGCTTTGTGGCGGCTTTGGCATCGAGCCATTCGGTCTTCCGCGACATGTTGATAGTTTAATCAACGTTGACGCTTCAGCAACACAAATCTATGTTGCAGTGATGACAACAATGACGCAGCAGGTACACAACGGATTGGAAGGAATCGTGGCCGCGGAGACGCGGCTGAGCATGGTGGACGGCGAGCGCGGCGAGCTCGTGATCGGCGGCTCGCGCGTGGAAGACCTCGCCGCGACGAGATTCGAAGAGCTCGTCGCGCTGCTCTGGAAGACCGCAGGATTCGATGGCCGCGTGCGCGCGCTGCCTCTCCCCGCGCGCACGCTCGAATTGCTGCGCGCGGCCGAGGAGAGCATCGAGCCAATGGATGCGCTGCGCATGGCTGCGGGAACCCTCGTCGCGACGAACGACGCCGATGCCGCGACGCTGCTCGTCGGATCGTTTCCCGCGATTGTCGCCGCGCACTGGCGCATGCTCCACGGCCGCACGCCCATCTCCCCTCGCGAGGATCTCGGCTTCGCCGCGAACTATCTCTACATGCTCAACGGCGTCGAGCCCCACGCGGAGCTCGTGCGCGGACTGGAGACGTATCTCAACACCGTCTCCGATCACGGACTGAACGCATCCACGTTCACCGCGCGCGTGATCGCATCGACCGGATCCGATTTCGTTTCCGCGATCACCGGCGCGATCGGCGCGCTCAAAGGACCGCTGCATGGCGGCGCGCCGGGACCGGCGCTCGACATGGTGTTCGAGATCGGCGAGGCGTCGCGCGCGGAAGACGTGCTGCGACACAAGATCGAAAGCGGCGAACGACTGATGGGCTTCGGACATCGCGTGTACAAAGTGCGCGATCCTCGCGCGGATGTTCTTGCGGCGGCAGCAGAGCGCATGTTCAAAGGCGCGGGCGACATGCAGTTGTACGAGCTCGCGCGCAGCGTCGAAGCGGTCGCGCTGCGATTGCTCGAAGAGTACAAACCGGGACGCCGCCTGCAAACGAACGTCGAGTTCTACACCGCGCTGCTGCTGCACGGTCTCGGACTCGAAGTGCCGCTCTTCACGCCGACGTTCGCGATCGGCCGCGTTGCGGGATGGACGGCACATTGCTTCGAGCAGCGCGCGGTCGGACGCATCATTCGCCCGCAGAGCGTGTACGTCGGCGCGATGCCGTAACAATGTGACGTTTCAAAACTCGCCGGTCTCCCGCTCGTACCACCGCAGCGGGAGGTCGGCATGTTCGCGTTTCTCGGATTCGTGGTGCTGCTGCTGATCGGCGGAGTGGTTCTCGGTGTGCTGGCGCTCGCGTTCGTCACCGTGAAGTTCGCGTTCAAGCTCGCATTCAAAGTCGTGCTCGCGCCGTTCAAGCTTCTGCTCTTCCCGTTTCTCGTGTTGTTCGTGATCGTGAAATTTGCGCTGATCGCCGTATGCGTTGCGGTGGTGATCGCGATCGCGGTGCCGCTCATCGCGCTCGCGCTGCTCGTTGGAATTCCGGTCGCGATCTTTGGCGCGCTGAGCTAATCTGCGCGACCAGCATGAACTTTGCTCAGTCTGGTCCTGTGGATGAGAAGAAACGGGCGCTGGTGGTCGACGACGATGATCCGATTCGGACCATGCTGGCGAAGGTCGTCGAGCGGCAGAATCTGAAAGTCGACACCGCGCGCGACGGCGTCGAAGCGATCGAGCGCATCGACCAGCTCGATGGCTACTCGCTGATTCTTCTCGATCTGATGATGCCGCGCATGGACGGCTACGGCGTGCTGCAGTATCTGCAGGAGCATCATCCGTCGATGCTGAAGTGCACGATCATCGCGTCCGCCGTGCCGGAGAGCGAAGTGCTGCGCAAGTTCGTCGCGCCCGTGTTCAAGATCCACGCGAAGCC
>JBQCJC010000432.1:0-5014 GCA_051953135.1 Thermoanaerobaculia bacterium
TGTTTTGGGTTGGGGAGCGCCCCGCGCGGGGGGGGGGGCGGGGGCGCGGGGGGTTATTCGCCCGCGGCGCCACCGCGAGTGCGGGGCGCGATCCCATCGATCGAGATGGTTTCGTGGTGGTGCGTGACACGCGCGTGCGTCCACGCCGTGGAGCGGCGGGCTCGTAGCCCGCCGACCCACCGTAAGTGCGGTGGGCGATCCCATCGATCGAGACGTGGCGAGATGTTTTCGCGGTGATGCGTGACACACGCGCGCGTCTAAGACGTGGAGCGGCGGGCTCTTAGCCCGCCGAACTCTTCGCGGGCAGATGGCCTGAGCACGCCGACGTGGGCGATGCTCTCCGCATTGCGCCGTCAGGCGTTTCCTGCCTGCGCCATCGCCATCGTCTTTCGGTACTCCGCCGCTTCTGCCGCGAGTGTGAACGTGATCTCTGCGTCGTGATGCTGCTTCACGATGCCCGCGATCTCGTCGATCGACACGCGGAAGAACTCCTTCTTTTCATTGATGCGATTCACACGGCGATCGTGAAACGCCTTGTGCAGTTTGTTCTCGAGCCCGGGCGCGTCTTCGGTGAAGATCATCGCGTGCACATCGAACTGGAACGGCACCGACGCATCGCCGAGCTCTTTGATGCGATCGTGTGGATCGAGGCGGCGCGTCATGCCGACTTTGTAGACGTGCTCGCCGACTGAGCCGAGGTGCGAGATGACGTACACGTGGCCGCTGCGCGTCATCTGCGCGCGCGCGATCGCACGCTCCTTGTTCGTGTGCGCTTCAGCGAGACGACGATTGAGCTCCTCGATGTCCGCCAGCAACTTCGCCTGCTGCGCGCCGACCGCATGCGCCGCTTCGTCGCGCGCTTTTGCCAGCGCCCGCTCGTAACGTTCTTCTTCCTTCTCCGCGTCGAGCCGCGCTTTCTCCAGCTCGCGCTCCGCGATCGCGTCCTCGCGCATCTGCTCGCGGACTCGGCGCTGCTCCTCCTTCTCTTCCTGCACCTTCTCCTCGTGCTCATGCACGAGGCGGAGCTCTTCGAGCTTCAGATCGCGATACCAGTTCGTGATCGTGCAGCGCTGCACTTCGGCGAGGCTGTTGATCATTTCGTGCGCTTTGCGAATGCGCGCCTCCATCACCTGGATGTTGTTGTAGCGAACCCTGGCGATGGCCGCGTCGCACTCGCCGTTGAACGCGCGCAGCATCAGCTTGAGCGTCTGCCGGATCTGCTTCGCGCCTTCGACTTTGCTGCCGTTCACGGTCCATTCGCCCTGCGAGACGGCCGCGGTTTTATCCGTGAGCATCGCCTTTTGACGGGCGCGAATCTCTTCCAGCGCGTCGTCGTATTCCGACGAGTGGCTGAAGTTGTAGTGCGGCTTGTAGAAGCCGAATGAGCGAAGGTTCGCTTCTTCGTCGAGCGCGGCGAATTCGCTACGCAATGCACCGATGCGCGATTCCAGACTCGCGAGCTCGTTGTTGCTCTCGTGCATCTGTCGATGCATCGCGTCGAGTTGTCGTGCGGCGGAATCTTGTGCGTTTTGTGCTGCGATGCGCGCGTTGCGTTGCTCCGATGCGAGTTGATCGAGCACGCGTTTGCGTTCTGCATCCGCGTCGACGACATCGCGGAAGCGGTCGGTGAGTGCACGGTTCTCGCGCACGGTGAGGATCAGAAACGAGGAGAGGGCGATGATCGCGGCGAGCGCGATCCCGAGGAGGACGACCGTGAGAATGGGCATGCGATGGAGGAGTGATTCGACTGGAGTTTTCTCTACCTACGCGAGCAACAACTCCAGATCCTCCAACTCCAATTTCCGCAGCACGCTGTTGTCTTCGGAGAGGATCGAGTCCGCGAGCTCGCGTTTGCGCGCCTGCAGATCGAGGATCTTTTCCTCGACCGTGTCGCGTGCGATCAATCGATACGCGACCACCGGCTTGCTGCGGCCGATGCGATGCGCGCGGTCGATGGCTTGCGCTTCGACCGCGGGGTTCCACCACGGGTCCAGCAAAAAGATGTAATCCGCGTTCGTGAGATTCAGGCCGAGGCCGCCGGCCTTGAGCGAAATCAGGAACAGCGGAGGGCCATCGTCGGACTGAAATTGATCGACGAGCGACTGGCGATCGCGCGTCTGACCATCGAGAGAGAGATACTCGACCTTCTTCTTGTCCAGCGACGCGCGCACGAGCGACAGGAACGATGTGAACTGCGAGAAGACCAGCGCGCGATGGCCGGACTCGAGCACATCGCCAAGCTCCTCGAGCAGCAACTCGAGCTTCGCGCTCTCCGCATCCGTGTCCGCTTTCACCAGCGCGGGATGCGACGCGGCTTGTCGCAAACGCAGCAGCGCCTCGAGAATCTGCATGCGCGACTTCGCCACGCCCTGTTCGCGCGCGGTGCCGAGAAGCGCGTTGCGATAGTGATCGCGCAACTCGTCGTACTGCTCGCGCTGTTTGCCTTCGAGCTCGCAGTACAACGTCTGCTCGATTCGCTCCGGTAACTCCGGTGCGACCTGCTCCTTCGTCCTGCGAAGAATCATCGGACGCAGTGCGCGCGCGAGCGCCTCGCGTCGTTCCGGCGGAACACTCTTGCCCGCGAACGTACGCGAGAACATGCGCGGCGATCCGAGCAAACCAGGATTGAGAAATTCGAACAGCGACCACAATTCGCCGAGGTGATTCTCGATCGGCGTGCCGCTGAGCGCGAGACGATGACGGCCGCGCAGCAACTGGCTCGCTTTCGCAACCTGACTCGACGCGTTCTTGATCGCCTGCGCCTCATCGAGAATCACGTACTCGAATTCGGTTTGCGCGAGCTTCGTCACGTCGAGACGCATCGTCGCGTACGTCGTGAGGACGACGTCGTACTCGGTGAACACGTTGTCCGCGCGATCGGTGCCGTGATGCTCGAGCACGCGCAGGCGCGGCGCGAACTTCTTTGCTTCCGCGGCCCAGTTGAACAGCAGCGATCGCGGTGCGACGACGAGCGATGGTCGTGAAGCGCCGCTCGCGCGCAACTCTTCGAGCATCGCCAGCGTCTGCACCGTTTTGCCGAGACCCATGTCATCGGCGAGACATCCACCGACACCGGTCTCGCGCAGAAAGTGCAACCAGCCGAGTCCCGCGCGTTGATACGGACGCAACTCCGCGTTGAGCGTCGGCGGTTCGTTGCGCGCTTCCGGCTGCGCATCGATGATGCGCGCGCGCAATTCGCGACACGCATCATCGGTCTGCGGCTCTTTCGATGCGAGCAGCGCATCGATGAGCAGCGCCTGCGCGTTCTTGAATCGCAGTCGATCGCCCGTGCGTTTGCCGAGCTCGATCACCGGCGCGAGCGATTCGGCCCACTGCAACGGCACGATGCCGTACGAGCCATCCGCGAGTCGCAGCAGGGATCGTTTCGATTCCGCCGCGGCGAGTAGTTCCGGCAATCCGAGCTGCACGTCGCCGAAACTCGCGCTGACGTTGAGATCGAACCAGTCGATGCCGCTCGACAGTTCGAGATCGACATCGTCCGCGACGCGCACCGGCGCGGAGTCGATCTCGATCGTCCATTTCTCTTCGGACAATTTGCGCACGACCTGCTCGAGCAGTCCCGCGCGAATGCGATAGCTGTCCCACGATGCGATGACGCCGAGGCTCACCAGTTTCGCGCGCAGCTCATCCTCGGCGACGCGATTGCGTCGAATCAGTTTGCTGCCCGCGGTGTGTTGCATCTCGGTCGAGCGGCTCGACACGCGCCAGTCGTCGTACACGAAGGAGAGATCGCCGATCAGTTCCGCGCCATACGGATCGTGTTGCAGCGCGAGCACCGGATGCGGCAGCGCGTCGACGATCGACCACCCGAGGTCGTCGGGCAATTCGATGTTCGCCATTGGCGCGCGCAGTAATGCCTGACGGAACTTGTCCGCGTCTGCGTGCGGAACTTCGACGCGCGGATTCGTGCGCAACGCGCGCAGCCATGCGCCGCGCCCGCCATCATCAAATCGATGTGCCACGTGATCGCGCACCACGACCTCGGGGTAGATGCTGTCGATTTCGTGCAGCGGCATCGTCTCGCCGTTGCGCTCGATCGTCGCGACGATGTAGTACATCGATGCCGCGAGATCGTTCTCGATCGCGATGCGCAGCGTCCACGCGGAACCGCCGTCCCACGTGATTGGCTGCAACTCGCCGTCTTCGCCGAGGATGGCCAGCCGCTTCGCGGTGCAGAGACGCTCGAACCACCACGCCGTCGTCGACGGCGCAACGCTCACCGTCGCTTCGATCGCATAAGAATATGGACGCTGCAACAGCGCGATCGTGGTGCGATCGAATTCTTCGAGCGGGCCGAGCTCGTCGGGGCGCAGCGACATCGGCCGCCACTTGCCCCACTCCCCATTCTTCTTGCGCGCGCGTCCGACGATCTGCAGCGTGAGCGCCTGCGCGTTCGGTGCGCGCGCGGGAATCGTGTACACAACCTGCTCCGGAATCGTGCGCGACGCCGCGGGGCGCGTCACCGGTGGTGCAGGCCCGAGCGCGTCGAGGAAGTTTTTCCATGCGGGACGCTCGCGCGCTAAGTGACTCGCGGTTGCGGCGTCGACATCGAGATCGACGTCGATGAACAGCTCGCGATTCGGGAGGAGATGACGCTGACTCGCGGTGAGCACCGCGGCCCAGATGTGTTTGCAGATTTCGCCGTACTGGTCGTACCAGGGGCACGTGCACGATGCGACGAGCTCGTCATCGACGAAGCGCAGGCGGACGTTGTACGCGTCGGCGCCTTGCACCGTCGCTTCGATGTGACCGTCCGGCGCGACGGAGAGATGACGCACGCGGCCACGACGGAAGTAATCCATTCCGCGTGTCCGGCTCCCCGCCGAGACGTACTTGCTGAGAGTCTTCTCGGCGAGCACGGCAGGTCGAAACGGGATCGAAGGAAAGGTTATTGCGGGACGGCACGGCCGGAGCTTCTAGTGGAGCGGCGGGCTCTCAGCCCGCCGGGCTTTCGGTATCGGCGGGCTAAGAGCTAGCCGGGCTTTCGGTATCG
>JBQCJC010000433.1:0-12958 GCA_051953135.1 Thermoanaerobaculia bacterium
CCGCGATGCGCATCGCGGAAGGCGCAAAGATCACAGCAGTTGGTGATGCGATCTCAACGACACTTCTCGAGCTTGCGCAGCACGAATCGTTTCTCCGCCATCGTGCCCGGCAGTTCCAGTGCACGCGTGAAAAATTCAGCGGCGCGTTTGCGATCGTCGTTGCGCAGATGCAGTTCACCCAACGCAATTGCGAGCGGCGTGTACTCGCGCATCGACGGATGTCTTGCGATCTCGTCGATCGCTGCGATTCCGGCTTCGATCCCCACGGCCATCGCCAGTGCAATCGCACGATTCAGCGCGACGACCGGCGCCGGCTTCAGCGCGAGCAGTTGATCGTAGTGCGCGAGCATCTCGTTCCAGTCCGTTTCCTCGAACGTCGGTGCGACGGCGTGGCACGTCGCGATCGCCGCTTCGACGTGATACGCGGTGAGGCGATCGCCGGTCGTCGATCGTCCGAAGGTGCGCAGTCCATCCGCGAGCATCGACTGATCCCACAGTGATCGATCCTGCTCTTCGAGCGGCACGAGCTCGCCGTGCGCATCGACACGTGCCGGTGTGCGCGAAAACTGGAGGAGCATGAGCGCGAGCAGCGCATGCGCCTCGGGGACGGAAGTCGTGGGATGCTCGACGAGGTTGCGCCCGAGGCGAATCGCTTCGAGGCAGACGTCGTGGCGAATGAGATCTTCGCCCGCGTGCGCCGCGTAGCCTTCATTGAAGAGCAGGTAGACGACTTCGAGCAGCGAGTCGAGTCGCCGAGGCAACTCCGCGCGCGACGGGAACTCGATCGGAATCGCTTCGTCGCGAATGAGTCGCTTCGCGCGCACGATGCGTTGCGCGATCGCTTCTTTCTTCGTGAGAAACGCGCGCGCGATTTCATCGACGCTGAATCCTCCGACAGTTTTCAGCGTGAGTGCGATGCGGCTCTCGCGCGGAATCGACGGATGACAGCACATCAGCATCAAACGAAGTTGATCGTCGCGAAGCTCGTGCGCGAATCGGGGCTCGTCGTCGATGCTGCGTTCGCGAAACGCGTCGATGACGAGCGATTCCTTGCCGCGCAGATTGGTGTCGCGGCGCAACGTGTCGAGCGCGCGATTGCGCGCGACCTGAAACAACCACGCCTGAGGGTTTTCCGGAATGCCGCCGAGACTCCATTGCTGCAGTGCGGAGAGCAGCGCTTCCTGAACGACTTCCTCGGCGAGCGCGAGGTGCTCGGCGCCGAAGATGCGCGTCAGCGTGGCGACCATCTGTCCCGCGCTGTGGCGGAACAGATGGTCGACGAGTCCGTGAACCACGGTCACTTGATCTCGATCTGCCGGATCTCGATCGTCCCGTTGCCGAGGTGCGGAGAATCGGCGCAGAGCGCGACCGCGGCGTCGTAATCGGCGGCTTCCACGATCATGTATCCGCCGAGCACTTCCTTCGCCTCGGCATACGGTCCGTCGGTGACGCTCATCGCGCCGTTCTCTCCGCGAACCACGCGCCCTTCGCCGTCGCGCAGCTTCTGGCCGGTCGCGTTCATGCGAGTCATCCACGAGCGATAGCTCTCGATGATCGACTGAATCTCGTTCGGGCTCATATCAGCAGGGAAGGGGCCGGAGTCGTGAAGCAAGAGAACAAATTGCGGCATGGTGAATCTCCTTTCGTCACTCTACTGACGAATGGAGATCGACGGAATCGACACGACGCACAAAAAAATAGCGCGTCGACCGCCTTGCGAATATCGACGCGCTGTGTCGCCAGCGATCCCGGGTTCTCACCAGGGCTGATGGACGGTAGTGCGATTGGTGTGCCACAGGGTGGGGAATTGAGAATTGAAATTTGAAAATTGAAAAAACGGCGTCGGCCAGTCAACTCGCGACGACCCTTTTTCAATTTTCAATTCTCAATTTTCAATTCAACCCCTCCATCCCTTCATGTGATCGAGCACGTCATCGATCGACAACACCCGTTCCTCGCCGTGTCCATTGATGAAGACCGCGTGATACCAGCCGCGGACACCGACCGGCGTGAGCAGTTCGCGGCCGATCTGCAATCGCTTGCCGCTCGCGAGTTGTCGGAACACGCGCTCATACGAAGATCGAGAAAGACGCGGTTGCAGTGACGGGGGCGGATCTTTTCGTCGATCGCTGCTCTCTCGACGTTCGATGCGCGCGGGCAGTAGTCGATGCTCGCGACGTCCGATCGATTCTCCGCGCCACGGCGGTGCGAGATGCTGTTCGACGTCGCTGCGTCTACGTCGAGGAGAAGATTTGACTTCGTCGTGCATCGCGCCTTCGAGATTCAGCAGCTCCGGAATCATCGATCCCCAGCGAATCTCGCGTCCCACGTCGTCGTACGCGGAAGGACGATCGCGCAGATCGAGCAGTGACGGCATCGCGCCGGTGAGAACGGCGAAGAGCACGCGATCGCTGAATGAATCGGATGCGCGTCGAATCGATTCGCGAAAGTACGTGGCGATATCGAATGCAATCTCGCGCATCGATCGCACGCGTCCGTCGATCGTGCGCCACACGCGCTCGTCGAGCGGCGTTGCGAATGGATTGCGCGGGAAGTGAATCGCACGTGCAACCCATCCATTGCGCGTTGCGTGTCGGCCGGGATTCACACCGGCGGGAATGGGGATCCCGCGCCGTGCGAGCTCTTCGAGTCGATACGACGGCCACGTGATCACGTCGCGCACGATGCCGACGATGAGCGCGGTCGTCGCGGCCATCAGCGCGGGATCGGGAGTGAAGTCGAGTGTGATCTCGATGCGATCGCGACGCGGACGCACGCCCATGCCTGTCGAGCGTTTATTGGCGCCAGCGACGAGTACCGGGAGCGGCAGCAGGTGTGCGAGCAGCATCGCCAGCTTCTGAATCGTGCGGTTGCGATTGCTATGTTCGCTCGCGATCTCGTACGAGATGTTGAAGTGACAACTGAACGCTTCGAGTCGCACGTCTTTCGCATTTCGACGCTGCCACGCGTCGAGTTGATCGCGAATGAAGCCGATCTGTTCCCACAAGCTGCGCACGACCCGTGCTGTGCATTGCGGCGCGATTTCAATGACGGGCGTGACGACCTCGAGAACGCCGCCGTCGAAGTAAACCGCGCCGCCGGTGGGGAGTTGCGAGGATTTCGAACTGCGTTGCAGCAGCGGTCGATTGATGAATGCTGCAGGCGTGCGCCAGTAGTCTTCCGGAACGATCTCGCGATCGTCGATGTGGACTTTGAATTCAGCTTCGAGGCCGATGACCGGCATGCGGAGCTCGTTGCGGTAAGGGAAACGAAAGGGATCGTTGGGAGCCATAGTTGCGGACGAGTTTCTGACTGAGCAAGCTCTGTTCCGCAGCGCAAGCTCTGATGCGCGTAGACTGAAGGACGGCAATTCTTATGTCCCGATACATTCAACGCATCGCATTGCTCGGCAAGGAGCGATGGATCGGCTGGGAGATCGACGGCGTCGGCACGGAGATCCCGGGTCTCGTGCTGGCGGATGAATGGCCGGAGGACGAGATCCGCGCTCGCGGCGTCAAGGAGTTCCGCCCGATGCCGTTCGAGAATTTCGTCAGCCTCGGCAGCGCGCTGACATCCGTCAGCGACGCACTACACGATCAAGATATTGACTATCGCCTCGACGCTCTGCTCGTCGGCATGGAACGCATCCGCTCGCAAGGCCAGACCGACGTCCCTCGCTCCGTCATCCTCGGCTTCTTCGGCGATCCCACCCAGCTCACCCACCCACGCGTCCTCGCCCGCTTCCGCGAATGGCAATCACATGGGAAGGTGGATGTGGTGGGCGGGGAAGGATGCTATTTACGGATCAAAGGTAGGTTGGCGTAAAGGCCGACCGCCGTCATGCGGGCAGAAGTTCAGCCGCAAATGCCGCCCACGTCGCGGCATCTGTAGTGACGGGATCCTTTCGTTCGTGTACCCACTGTCGAAACGCAGCACGTTTCCGTCCGAGGTCAATCAACTGCTCCCGATAAGCAGTGAAGTGCTGTCGGATGAATGGCTCAAACGCGTCGTCGAAGATGTCGAGTTGTATGCTTGAGTCCTCCTCGGCAAATACAGCCAGGACTCGTAACACATCCCACGCCGCCGCCGGATCGTGTTCCGTCATCTCCTTCAGAAAATCTGCTGCCCACGCCGTATTCGAGTGGCGAAGCCACGCCAGGATCAGCGCGAGATCCTCGCTGTCGAGAGAAACACTCGGGTCTGTGGCGAGATCGCTCACGTCGGATGATTCGCCTTCAATCAGCGAGCGCAGATCATCGGGCAGTTCCGAATAAGCACCGCGGAGACAAACTCGCAACCGCGCATTCTTACTGATTTCTTCAGTCATCATCGCGATCGCTTCGTCTCCGTGACGATCGATGAAGTCTTCTACCGGGCCCGCGGCAAGAGCCGAAAGCGTGTGGTCATCGGGCGCGACACCAACGACAGCACGAATGAGGCGCCACGCACGTTCGGGGTCCGTCTCCACGACGTCGTTCATTTCGTCCCAGGCAGCTTCGTTTGTCAGATGGCTGACCCACTCGCCGGCGAGAATCATGCTGGTTACTTTCGGAGCGTCCATCGAGACAGTCTAGTGTTGCTCTGTGGTGCGATGTTTCAGGCGTGTTCTTCGTCACGCGTGTTAGGCGCTCCGCTTCGGCGGATAAATTCGAGGTCCGTGTCACACATATATCTTCCGGCCGAGCATGTCTGGTGGCTCCGAGGTGAGCGCGAAGAGCGAGTTCGACTCGGCGGCTGAAAGCTGCGTTGCGTACGCACCGGTGCGATCGCCAGTACCGGCACGATCACGTTCGCCGCGGTCTGGCCGATTCATGAACTCGCTGACGGAGAGGCGATGTTCATTCACGATTCAGTGAAGATCGACACGCCGCATGAGAATCCGAAGATCACTGTGGTCACGTCAGCTGTGCGCTGGTGGGTTGTTGAGAAACTCCACAATCAATGGCGCAGGCGACGCGATGTTCCACGGAGCAGCTCAGTGTGAGCGTTATCCCGCAATCCCTGCCGCCACCGCCGCCAACTGTTCTCCCACTTCGTGCGCACTCGCCTTCGGCGCGGTGTACGAATCGAAGCGCACGAGCACGGGATCGTAGATGCCGCGTTTGAAGAGTGCGGTGCGTGCGTTGATGAAACGAGCGCGCAGCTCGGGCGAAACGCTGTCGGAGCGCTGCATTTCTTCTGCGATGGCGATCAGCTCAGTCGTCGTGATCATTCGATTTCCTCCATGACGCGATTCAGTGCGGCGGTGCCGAGTCCCCAGAAGAAGTTGACGGTGAAGCCGAGGGAAAGCATGGAGAGGTCGTGCGGGATGGGCTGACCTTTGAGTGGTGCGACGAGCAGGACCGCGACGAGAGTCGGGACAATCGCGCCGAACACACACGCGATGATCCAGTACGCGCGGCCACGCGCGCGCAGCAACACCACGCCGAGGATCAAGCCCCACACGCCGCCCCAGAACGCGAGGGAAAACGTTTGTGGAACGCCGAATGGTGCGGTCGGCGTCATCGCGAACGGCTTGCGCGTCGTCAAGCCGATGGTGTGCAACACATACAACACTGCCTGGTGGAAGAGCGGCACGGCCAGCAGACCGGCGATGAACCACTTCAGCCATTTCATGAATCTATGAGACTCTGACTCGACAGATTCACGCAACATCGATGTACGACCGAACCCATCTGGCGGCAACGCACATGCATCTGCCGATTGCACAGAGGTCATGACACCGAGACAACTGCTGAAGAAACTCTTTCCGCCGATGCTCGCCACGCTTGCCGAAGGTCCGCCAGCGAGCGATGAAGGCTGGGCGTACGAGCTCAAGTACGACGGCTTTCGCGCGATCTGCGCGATCACCGGCGGCGACACCGCGATGCTCAGTCGCAACGAGCTCGATCTCGCGCCGCGATTTCCAACCGTCGCCGCCGCGCTGACGAAGATCAAAGCAAAAGACATCGTCATCGACGGCGAGATCGTCGTGCTCGACGAACAGGGCGCGCCGCGATTTCAGTTGTTGCAGCAGAGCGATGGCCGCGAGCGTCTCATCGTGTTCGACATCCTCTGGCTCGATGGCGAAGACCTGCGCCGCAAGCCCTATCTCGAACGTCGAAAAATTCTCAAGAAGGCGTTGGGCAGACCGCCGGCTGGTGTCTCCATCGCGCAGACATTGGATATGTCCGGTAGCGAAGCCTTGCGTCATGCGAGCGAGACCGGATGGGAAGGCATCATTGCCAAGCGCGAGACGTCCGTGTATGAACCGCGTCGTTCGAAGGAATGGCTGAAGGTCAAATCGCAACAGCAGCAGGAGCTCGCGATCATCGGCTGGCAGCCGAGCACCGCGAACGAGAACGACGGTGGTTCGTTGCACTTAGCCGTCTACGAAGACGGGGAATTTCGTTACGCCGGGAAGGTCGGAACGGGATTCAGCGCGAAGCTGCGCAGCGAATTGCGCAAGGAGCTCGCGAAGGATGAAGTCGCGAAATCGCCGGTGAAGGACGCACCGCGCGCAAAGGATTCGCACTGGGTCACACCTCGCCTTGTCGCGCAAGTTTCCTTCACGGAGTGGACGGGCGATCACCGTCTTCGTCACCCATCTTTCCTCGGATTACGCGACGACAAGAAAGCCACCGAAGCGGTGAAGGAGAAGCCGATGGCTGCATCGAAGAAAGCGGCGGCGAAATCTTCGAAGAAACGCGCCGAGGCGCCGGCGGAATCGCGTGTCGTGATGTCGCATCCCGAGCGCGTGCTCTATCCGCGCGACAACATCACCAAGCAGGACGTCGCGAATTACTACGACGCGGTGGCCGAACCGATGATTCGCGCGCTCACCGATCGTCCGCTCGCGCTCGAGCATTGGAACGCCGGCATCGACAAGCCTTCGTGGTTCCACCAGAACATCGGCAAGGAAGGACCGGACTGGCTGACCGTGATCGAGACGCCGACGCGCGCGTCGAAGCGAACGACCGTGAAGCCTCTCGTCGTCGACAAGCCGGATGCGCTGCGCTGGCTCGCGCAGATGTCGGTGCTCACGGTGCACATGTGGTCGTCGCGCGGCGAGTCGCTCGATGAACCGGACTGGCTCGTGTTCGATCTCGATCCCGCGACAGGGAAGGGCATCGAGCAAGCGATCGAAGCGGCGATCGTCATGCGCGGTCTGCTCGAGAATCTCGAATTGCCGAGTGTGCCGAAAACCTCAGGAAAACGCGGGATTCACGTGCTCGTGCCGCTCGCGAGCGGCTATTCGCACGAAGATGTTTTCGTGTTCGCGGAGCAGATCGCGACGACGGTCACGTCGCACGTGCCGTTCATGACGATCGAGCGTGCGCTCGCGAATCGCCGCGGACGTCTGTATCTCGATTACATGCAAAACGGCTACGGCAAAACGATCGTCGCGCCGTACTCGTTGCGCGCGATCGATGGGGCGCCGGTTTCCGCGCCGCTGAAGTGGAGCGAGGTGACGAAGAAACTCGATCCGATGAAATTCAACATTCACACGATGCCGGCGCGACTCGCGAAGGTCGGGGATCTGTTCGGCGAAGTGTTCGAGACGCGCGCGAAGCTGCCGAAGTTGAAGGACTAGAAATTGAAGTCGCACACAAAACATCTCGTGATTCACACGCGCGAGCGGATGGAGTTCATCAACATCACGCGCGACATCGAGAAGGAACTGCAAGCGAGCGGAATCAAAGAAGGGTTGTGTCTCGTCAACGCGATGCACATCACCGCGAGCGTGTTCATCAACGACGATGAGCGCGGTCTGCACGAGGATTACAAACGCTGGCTCGAGTGGCTCGCGCCATTTGATCCGAGTCCCGAGCGCTATCTCCACAATCGCACCGGCGAAGAGAACGGCGATGCGCACCACCAGCGGCAGGTGATGGGACGCGAAGTAGTGGTCGCGGTCACGAACGGGAAGCTCGACTTCGGTCCGTGGGAGCAAATCTTCTACGGCGAGTTTGATGGCCGTCGCGACAAACGCGTGATGGTGAAGATCATCGGCGAGTAGCTGGCATCCGCTGAATCGTGCGTCGAAGCGTGCGCGCGAACCGCGTTACCATCCGCCGCACATGCGAGCTCTTCTCACCGGCGCTTCCAGCGGCATCGGCTACGCCCTCGCGCACGAGCTGGCGAAACGCGGCTACGAGCTCGCGTTGCTCGCGCGTCGTGCGGAGTTGCTCGAGCAACTCTCGCGTGAGTTGAAAACGAAGAGCGTTGCCATTGCGTGCGACGTCGTCGATCGCGAGGCCGTCGCGCGTGCGGTGCGGGATGCCGAGGAGAAACTTGGTGGGACGTTTGATCTCGTGATTGCAAACGCCGGCGTGAGCATCCCGGGACACGCCACGAAGTTCAACGTGCACGATTCCGAGACCGTCTTCCGCGTCAACGTTCTCGGCATGATCTATCTCTTCGACGCGGTGATCCCGTCGATGCTCGCGAAACGCAGCGGCCACTTCGCGGGCGTCGCATCCGTCGCGGGACTTCGCGGATTGCCGACCGGCGCAACGTACTCCGCGAGCAAAGCCGCGATGCAAGCATTTCTCGAAGCCTCGCGCATCGAGCTCGCGCCGTACGACGTCGCGGTCTCGATCATCAATCCAGGCTTCGTCGAAACGCCGATGACGAAGAAGAACAAGTTTCCGATGCCGTGGATGATCAAGGCCGAAGAAGCGGCGGTGATCATCGCGGATGGCCTGGAGCGCAAGCAGCGCGTCATCGAGTTCCCGAAACCGATGTCGCTGCTCATGCGCCTCGTGCGACAGATTCCCGATCCGATTTACGACCGCATCATGGCGCCGCAGGCGCGACGCCGAAGAGGTGACGTGTGAAACCGACGACGATGGTTCGCTTGTGGTCGCTGCAGAACGTGTTTCTGTTGTGGCTGGTCCGCCCGAAGATTCACGTGCTCAACGCCGATCAATGCATCGTGCGGGTGCCGCTCAACTGGATCACGCGACGCAAAGACATCCGCGCCATGTACCTCGGCACGCTCTGCATGGGCGCCGACGTCGCCGCGGGCCTCATCGCATTTCAAAGCGTCGCCGAGAAAAAGCAGCGCATCAATTTCATCTTCAAAGACATGAAAGCCGAGTTCCTGAAACGCGCGGAAGGCGAGGTGTGGTTCACGAACAACGACGGCCCGCTGATTCAGGAGCTGATTCGCCGCGCACTCGAATCGGGCGAGCGCGAAGAAGCGACGGTGCACGTCACCGCGACCGTGCCGGAGAAGTTAGGCGAGGAAGCGGTGGCGCGCTTTGAGTTGACGTTGTCGATCCGGAAGAAGAGCTGACGCGCTATGGAGTGCGGCGACGCCAGTCGCCGCTTTGCGAACGCGTGAAACTTGAAAGCGGCAGCTTGCGCTGCCGCACTCAAGACTATTTCACTTCCGCGTACAGCGTATCGATCCACATATCCGTCTTGATGAACCCCTGGCCCCACGAATCCCACTGCGCCAGAGCCTTCTCGTTCTTCAACTGCTCCGCCGTCTTGCCAGCCTTCACGCCTTTCTCCACGACCGCGAGCGTGCCCTTCAACGCATCCGCGTACTTGCGCAGGCCTGCTTTGTCCGACAGCGCGCCGTGACCGGGGATGATTTTCGCGTCGTCCGGCACCGTGCTCAGCACCTTCTCCACGTTCGCGATCATGCCCTTCACACTGCCGCCGTTCGCGGTATCGACGAACGGAAAGCGCTCGTTGAAAAAGTCGTCGCCCATATGCACGACATTCGACTTCGTGAACCAGATCACCGCATCGCCGTCCGTGTGACCGTGCGGCATGTGCACCGCTTTCACATCCTCGCCGTTGAGATGAATCGTCAGCGTGTCGTTGAACGTCACGATCGGCAGCGCATCCGCGGGTGCGGGCGTCCGCTCATTTCCGGGCGCGGTC
Organism: Thermoanaerobaculia bacterium; assembly: GCA_051953135.1. Classification (GTDB taxonomy): domain Bacteria; phylum Acidobacteriota; class Thermoanaerobaculia; order Gp7-AA8; family Gp7-AA8; genus QHVT01. The sequence goes on from JBQCJC010000433.1 coordinate 9,880, forward strand.
GAACCGGCCGCGAGACGCTTGCGCACATTCTCGTGCGCGACGATCGTCGTCGTCTTGCCGCCGAAGTACTCGTTCCCGCCGGTGTGATCGCCGTGATAGTGCGTATTGATGATGAAGCGCACCGGTTTGTCTTCGATCGACTTCAGCGCCGCTTCGATCTTCGGAGCGAGCGGTGCGTACTGATCGTCGATCACCACCAGCCCGTCTTCGCCCGCGGAGACGCCGATGTTTCCGCCGGCGCCGGTGAGCATGTACACCGAGCCCGCGACCTTCGTCGATTTGATCTCGACGACGTCGAAACTGCTCTGGGCGAATCCGGCAGAAGATGCGAGAAGCAGAGAGAGAAACAGGTACAGTCTGCGCATGGGGCTGGATTATAGGTGTTGATTCCGGAAGGGTTGCAGGCTCTGCTCGACGACACGCGCGCTCGCGTGCGCGTCGGCTATCCGTGGTGGCTGCGCCATCTCCTGGCCCGCGACGTCGTCGCCATCACCCTCGGCCGCACAATCTTCGTTTCGCCGCAATTCGCGGAGCGCCCGCCGGAGAAAATCGAGCGCCTGCTGCGACACGAGCTCGCGCATGTGCGGCAGGTTGTGCGTCATGGCCTGATCTTTTTTCTGTGGCTCTACGTGACCGAATTCGCGCGTCACTGGTGGCGCGTGCGCGACGTGACGAAGGCGTACCTCATGATCTCGTTCGAAGTCGAAGCGAACGCCGCTGAACGGGGTGAACTGCAAACCCCTCTATAATTTGGCCACGAAACGCCAATGATTCAGTTCCATTCACTGGAGAATCCTCAGCTGGAGCGCTTCCTGGAGCGCCACAAAGCCGGGCTCTCGCTCAAAGACGAAGTCGATCTCGATCTCGTGCTGCGGCAGATTCTTCAGAAGGCGAACGAGTTCGTTCCGGCGGAATCAGGATCGATTCTTCTCGATGACCCGTTCCGCAAAGTCGCGGCGCGCGGCGACAACGAGCTCGTGTTCATCGCCACGTTCGGCGAGGCGAGTCGCGATCTCGTCGGACATCGACTCTCCGCGCGACACGGCATCGTCGGCCGCGTCTATCAGTCCGGCACTCCGTATCTCGCGGGAGACGTCGAGAAGGATCCGAACTTCTACGGCAATATCGATGAACAGATCGGCCACAAGACGCACAGCGTCGTCGCCGTCCCTGTGTACATCGGGAAACATGTCTGCGGCGTGCTTGAGCTGATCAATCGTCTCGAGGGAAAAAGCTTCACGCGCCGTGACATGACGCTGCTCGAGATCTTCGCGGGCTACACGTCGTTCACGTTGCAGAACGCGCTCGATGCGAAACGTGCACACGAGCTGGCGAAGAAGGACGACCTCACCGGTCTGTACAACGATCGCTGGTTCCACGTGCGTCTCACGGAGACGCTCACCGAGGCGAAGAAGACCGGCGACGAAGCGGTGCTCATCTTCATGGATCTCGATCGCTTCAAGGTCGTGAACGACTGCCACGGACATCTCGCCGGCAGCCAGGTGTTGCGCGAGGTCGGTTTCCTGCTCAAGCGCGTCGTGCAACGCGCGAACGCAACCGTTGCGCGTTACGGCGGCGACGAGTTCGTGATGATTCTTCCGAGCACGACGCTCGACGAAGGCGTTCGCATCTGCGACGAGATCTGTCGCTCGATCGAGCAGACGACGTTCCTCGATCGCGAGTGGGGATTCAGCATGCCGCCGTTGAAACTGCGCGGCATTCTCACGGCTTCGATCGGCATCGCGCGCTACGTGGTCGACGGGTCGGCGACGGTGTCGATCGATCTCGAAAAAAGCGAGTTGCTGCGACGCGCCGATGCCGCGATGTATCGCGCGAAATCCCTCGGCCGCAATCGCTTCGTCGTGTGGGATGAATCGCTCGCACCGCAAGCCGGCGGCCAGGTGATTTCTCCCTCCTGATTTTTCACCTCTGCCGCGGCACCTCGTCTGCTATGGTGCGATATCCCTATTTGGAGGTATCACATTGGGCAAAATCACTGCTGAATACATTTGGATCGATGGTCAGAAACCGACGGCGAAACTGCGCTCGAAAACGAAAATTCTCGACGGTGCCGTGAAAAAGGTCGAAGACCTGCCGGAGTGGGGCTTCGATGGTTCGAGCACCTACCAGGCGAGCGGTCATTTCAGCGATTTGCTGCTCCGCCCCGTGAAGATCGTTTCGGATCCGCTGCATCGCGAGCACGACATCCTCGTGCTGTGCGAGGTGCTGAATCCCGACGGATCGGTGCACTGGAGCAACACCCGCGCGCATCTGCGCGAGGTCGCCGAGAAGTACAAAGAGCACGATTCGTGGTTCGGGATCGAGCAGGAGTACACACTCTTTGAAGGGAATCGCCCGATGGGCTGGCCGGATCACGGCTTCCCCGCGCCGCAGGGCGGCTACTACTGCGGCGTCGGCAGCGATGAGGTGTTCGGTCGCGACATTGTCGAGGCGCATGCGGATGCGTGCATCCGCGCGGGGATCTCGATCGTCGGAACGAACGCCGAGGTGATGCCGGCGCAGTGGGAGTTCCAGATTGGAGCGTTAGGTCCGCTGGATGTCGCGGACGAACTGTGGCTCGCGCGGTGGCTGCTGTATCGCATCGGCGAAGAATTCGGCGTGAGCGCGACGCTTTATCCGAAGCCGGTGAAAGGCGATTGGAACGGCGCCGGTGCGCACACGAACTTCTCCACCGACGCGATGCGCAAGCCGGGCGGCATGCAGGTCATCGAAGCGGCGTGCAAGAAGCTCGAGAAAAAACACGAAGAGCACATCAAGGTGTACGGCGCGCACAACGAAGAGCGCCTCACGGGCATGCACGAGACCGCGCCGATTCACCTGTTCCGCTACGGCGTGAGCGATCGCGGCGCGTCGATCCGCATTCCGATGGCCACCTCGAACCTCGGCTACGGATATCTCGAAGATCGCCGTCCCGCGGCGAACATGGACCCGTATCAGGTTTGCGCGGCGCTGATCGAAACGGTCTGCGGCGACTAGACGAGTGGAACGGGGGGGGGTGGGGCCCCCCCGGCGTTTTTTTTTGGGGCGGGGGGGGGGGGCGCCCCCCCCCCAGACCACC
>JBQCJC010000434.1:0-6291 GCA_051953135.1 Thermoanaerobaculia bacterium
AATCGATGCGCCGGACGCGTTGAGTAATCCGCCGCGACGATACAACAACAGCGCCGGGGTTATTATCGAAACACGGTAGAGAAACGAGACCGGCGAATCGAGTCCGCCGGTTATGTAGACGAGCAGCGACTCGACGGCGAGATCGCCGCCGGTCTGAATCATGAGATTGAGATCGCGCGATGGCACCGCGTACGCGAGCGCGATGTAGAACAGCGTCAGCGCATACGTGACGCCTGCGGCGGAGTAGAGGTAGTTGAGGGGAAGAACTTCGCGAACCGTGTACTGGATGATCAGCGACGCCAGCAGCAGCGTCGTGACGACCACGACGCGGACGGCGATGAGCATGCGGGTGTCTGTCGACATAGGGCCAAGGGCCGCGGTCCGAGGGCCGAGGGTGAGGAATCCCCTCGGCCCTCGGCCCATTGCCCTCGGCCCTTTCTTTAACCGATCTGGCTGATCAGCGAGAACATCGGCATGTACAGCGCGATGACGATGCCGCCGATGGCGACGCCGAGGAACGCGATCAGGATGGGCTCGAGCAGCTTCATGAGACCTGCAACGGCGACGTCGACTTCTTCTTCGTAGAAGTCGGCGATCTTCGAAAGCATCGTGTCGAGCGCACCGGTCTGCTCACCGACCGCGATCATCTGCACGACCATCGCCGGGAAGACTTCCGTGTCGCCGAGCGGCTCGCTGATCGTCTTGCCTTCTTCGACCGACTTGCGCGTCGCCATGATCGCGTCTTCGATGACCGAGTTGCCCGCCGTGCGTGCGGTGATCTGCAGGCCGTCGAGAATCGGAACGCCCGACGACGTCAGCGTGGCAAGCGTGCGGCAGAAGCGCGCGACCGCGATTTTGCGCAACAGGAGGCCGAGAACCGGCGCTCGCAGCAGCAGGCCATCGAGCACGCGCTTGCCTTTGTAGGTCTGGTGATAGCGCTTCGTCGCGTAAAACAGCGCGACCATCAGGATGATCATCAGCCACCAGAAGTCGCCGATGAAATTCGAGAGCGCGATGACGACTCGCGTCGGCAACGGCAGCTCGGCGCCAAGAGATTCGAAGAGAGCCGCGAAGACCGGAATGACCTTCCAGAGAATGATCGCGACGACGATGCAGGCGATGGAGATGACGGCGACCGGATAGATCATCGCCGACTTCACCTGCGAGTTCAGCTTCACGGCCTTTTCGATGTAGGTCGCGAGACGCTGCAGGATCGTGTCGAGAATACCGCCGGCCTCACCGGCCGCGATCATGTTGGTGAAGAGATCGTTGAAGACTTTCGGGTGACGCCGCATTGCGTCGGCGAGACTGGAGCCCGACTCGACGTCCTGGCGCAACTGGATGATCGTGCGCTTGAAGACCTTGTGTTCCTGCTGGCCGCCGAGAATCTCGAGACACTGCACGAGAGGCAGACCGGCGTCGATCATGACCGAGAACTGGCGTGTGAAGATCGCGATCGACTGCGGCCGCACGCCGCCTCCGAACTTCGGAAGCGCGATCTCCTTACCCTTCTCCTTGACCGCCGTGACGACGATCTGCTGGCGCCGCATCATGCTGATGACGGCGTCTTTGGAATCCGCGACGAGCACGCCCGTCTGCGTCTGACCGTTCCTCGATGTGCCTTTCCACTCGAATGTTGGCATTGCGCGCCTCTTTCAACCCCTCACATCACGCCCGGATATGTTGCCACGTTATGCCGGTCTCGGTCTCGCTCCCGCCGTGGGAGCCGGTGTTGGACTGCCGCCCTGCGGGAAAATTGCGCCGGCGCCGCGGGAGATCATCTCCTGCAGCTCGTCGGGATTCGACGAGCGCGACAACGCGGTCTGCAGCGTGATCATTTTGCGGAAGTACAACGTCGCCAGCGACTGATTGAATGTCTGCATTCCGTACTTCGCCTGGCCGGTCTGCATCATCGAGTAGATCTGATGGACCTTGTCCTCGCGGATGAGATTGCGGATGGCGGCGTTCGGCACGAGGATCTCCATCGCCATCGCGCGGCCTTTGCCGTTCGCTTTCGGCAGAAGGGCCTGACAGAGAATCCCTTCGAGCACGAATGAAAGCTGCGCGCGAATCTGCGGCTGCTGGTGCGCGGGAAACACGTCGACGATACGGTTGATCGTCTGCGCGGCGGAGTTCGTATGCAGCGTGCCGAACGTGAGGTGGCCCGTCTCGGCGATGCGCAGCGCGGACTCGATGGTCTCGAGATCGCGCATCTCACCGATGAGCACGACGTCCGGATCCTGTCGCAGCGCGGACTTCAGCGAGTTCGCGAACGAATGCGTGTCCGCATGCAGCTCGCGCTGATTGACGATGCAGTTCTTGTGTTGATGGAGAAACTCGACCGGATCTTCGATCGTGATGATGTGCTCGTGGCGCTCGCGATTGATCTTGTCGATCATCGCCGCGAGCGTCGTCGATTTGCCGGAACCGGTGGGACCGGTGACGAGCACGAGTCCGCGCGGCTTGTTGCAGATTTCCTCGACCACCGGCGGAAGTCCCAGCTCCTTGAAGCCGAGGATTTCGTAGGGGATCTGACGGTAAACCGCGGCGGTGGCGCCGCGCTGATTGAAGATGTTTGCGCGGAACCGCGCCAGCCCCTTGATGCCGAACGAGAGATCGAGCTCCAGCGCTTCTTCGAACCGGTGCTTCTGCGCGTCGGTGAGCACCGAGTACGCGAGCTGTTTGGTTTCAGGTGCGGAGAGCGGCGGCATGTCGAGCGGAACGAGCTTGCCGTCAATGCGGATCTGCGGAGGCGAGTTGGTGGTGACGTGCAGGTCCGAGCCGCCACGCTCGACCATCGTCTTCAGAAGTTGATGCAGGGTAACGGCCATTGGTTCTCCCGACTGGCTACTTCATCGCGGATCGAATTGAAAATTGAAAATTGAAAAATTGAAAAGCGCCCGGCCGGGGATTCTTTTCAATTTTCAATTCTCAATTTTCAATTTCGTCCTCCAACTACGCGACGGTCTCGCGTACCACTTCGTCCACCGTCGTAATGCCTTCTTTGATTTTATACAGCCCCGAACGGCGGAGCGTGATCATGCCGTTCTCGATCGCTTTGCGTTTGATGTCGACGGCGGTGCCGCCGGAGAGGATGAGATCGCGGATGTCGTCGTCGATCTGCATCACTTCGATGAGACCGACGCGTCCTTTGTAACCGGTGTTGTTACACTTTTCGCAGCCGCGGCCTTTGTAGATCGTGAACGTCCCGACTTCGTCTTTGCGATAGCCGAGGTTTGCGACCGCCTGCGGCGTCATCTCCACCGCTTCCTTGCAGTTCGAACAGATGCGGCGCACGAGACGCTGCGCGGCGATGAGCTGCGTCGCCGTCGCCACGAGGAACGGCTCGATGCCCATGTTCATCAGACGATTGATCGTCGACGGCGCGTCATTCGTGTGCAGCGTCGAAAGCACGAGATGCCCGGTGAGCGCGGCCTTGATCGCGATCTCCGCCGTTTCGAAGTCGCGGATCTCGCCGACCAGAATGATGTTCGGATCCTGACGCAGGAACGAGCGCAGAGTCGCGGCGAAGTTGAGACCGATCGACTCCTTCATTTGCACCTGGGTGATGCCCGGCAGGTTGAACTCCACCGGATCTTCCGCGGTCATGATGTTCACTTCGGGCGAGTTCACCTTCGACAACGCCGAATAGAGCGTGTTCGTTTTGCCCGAGCCCGTGGGACCGGTGACGAGCACCATGCCCCACGGCTTGAAGATCGCTTCCTCGAAGCGCGACCACGACTCCGGCTCGAACCCGAGCTTGGTCATGTCGAGGCGGAGATTGTCCTTGTCGAGAAGACGCATGACGATCTTCTCGCCGAAGAGCGTCGGCAGGATCGAGACGCGGAAGTCGAGCTCTTTGTTCTTGTCTTCGAGCTTGATCTTCAGCTTGATGCGGCCGTCCTGCGGGAGACGCTTTTCCGAGATGTCGAGCTTCGCCAGAATCTTCATGCGCGACGTCATCGCGTCTCTGAGTTTCAGAGGCGGATTCATGATCTCGTAGAGGATTCCGTCGATGCGGAAGCGGACGCGGTACTCCTTCTCGTACGGCTCGATGTGAATGTCCGACGCGCCGCGTTTGATCGCGTCCGTGAGGATGAGATTGCAAAGCTTGACGACGGGTGCTTCTTCCGCGCCTTCCGCGAGCGCGTTGGCGTCGACCTCTTCTTCCTCTTCGAGGACTTCGAGATCCGCGCTCTCCTGCGTCTGAAGGTCTTCCATGACCTTCTTCAGTTCGAGCGACGACGTCGTGCCGTAGTAATTGTCGATCGCCGCCTTGATCCCGAGCTCCGAGGCCACGACCGGCTCGACGTTGTAGCCGGTCATGAACTTGATGTCGTCCATGGCGAAGACGTTCGTCGGATCGGCCATGGCGATCGTGATCGTGGCGCCGGTCTTGTTGACCGGAAGGATGTTGTACTTGCGAGCGACGTCTCCGGGGATGAGCTTGATGACGCTCGCGTCGATCTCGAAATGCTGGAGGTTGATCGACGGCACCCCGAACTGCTGGGAAAGGCACTCGGTGATGTCTTCTTCCGAAACGAATCCAAGCTTGATCAGAGTCTCGCCGAGTTTGCCGCCCGTTTCCTTCTGGACGCGGAGCGCTTCCTTCAACTGATCCTGCGTGATCAGGCTCGCTTTGGTGAGCAACTCACCGAGACGAACGCTCATAGTTACTTTCTGTGGGCTCCTGACAGGCCGTATGTGCCAAGCCGATGAATCGAGGCGGCCGAGTTTACCATCCGCGTGAAACACGAGGCCGGCACGCGATGATTTTGAACGACGATTACTTTGCGATGGCCGGCGGATCGATGGCCGTCACGCCGGTTTGAATGCCGCGCAGCGTCGCGGTGACGCTGCCGAACTTCACTTCCGTACGAATGCGCACGGGGATGTGGCGCTCGTCTTCCGAGTACCAGACGTGCAGTTTTTCCTCGCGCTCGACGTTGCCGCTGGTCATACGCGGCTCGACGACCAGCGCGTCGTACGTGCCGACCTGCGTCTGCACTTTCTCGCGGCGCAGCACCTTCGCGTGCACGGTGTAGACCTTGCCGTCGGAGATGAGCGTGAAGTCGTACGTCTTGCCGACCGTGAGGTCGAGTGTGCGCATGTAATAGATGACGGAGAACGGATCGAATACCGGCCGCGGCACCGCGACCTTCTTCACTTTCTTGCGCTTGCGCGTGGCGACGCCGTCCTCGACCGTCGTCACCTCTTCCATCTTGTCGCCCTTCTCATCGAGGCGCTTCACGTAACGCAGCGTCGAGAAGTCACTGCGCGCGACAAACGTCTCGATCTCATCGCGCACTTTGACGAGGCGCGCAAATCCGCCGCTCGATTTCGCAACAGACGTGACGCGATACATGTCTTTGCCGGAAGGCGCGATGGTCATGCGCGCGGTGCCGGCGGTGATCTTCGTCCACTGCACCGTGTAGTCGAGCGTCTCCCCTTCGGTGAACGCCTGCTCGATCGAGGGCGTGAGATTCAGCGTGGCCGCGAGGATCGCGGCGAGGAGCAGGTTCACTCGCCGAGCACCCTTTCGAGGGTAGTCATGACCTCTTCAACAGAAATCGATTCCATGGATTTCGTCGTCACGAAGTGGTTGATGGTTCGTTCCAGTTGTCCATGCGGACCGTTACGGCGCGGATCCGTCGGTCCGTACATCCCGATCACCTTCGTACCGAGCGCGTCCGCGAGATGCAGCGGGCCGGTATCCGCGCCAATCACGACGCGTGCTTGTTGCAGAACGAATGCAAGCTCACGCAGGTTCGTCGGTGGCGCGAGGCGCGCGCCGATTTGTTCGGCGAGTTGTTGCTCGCCCGGTCCCCACACGACGAGCACATCGGAGCCGATGCGCGATGCGAGCTCGCGGAAGCGTTCGACCGGCCACAATTTGTTGGGCTTGCCTGCGCCGGGGAGAAACACGATCGCGTTGCGATACGCATCGAGTCCGTTGCTCTGCGGGAACTTCGACCAATCGACCTCGGCGCTCGCATTCGCTCCCGCTACACGCGCGAGCGCAAGGTTCTGATCGACGACGTGCAGCGACGTGTCAACGCTCACGTGGCGGTTCGCAAACCACGTCGCCTGTTTCTCGCGAATCGCTTCATGCGCGAAACCGTAGCGAACCGGCGCGCCGGAAACGCGCATCAACGCGGCGGATTTGATCAGGCCCTGAAAGTCGATCGCTTCGTCGAAGCCGCCGCGCAACGCGCGATACGCATCGCGCACCGCGCGCCGATGCTCGAATGGCGACCTGCCCCATTTCTTCAGGCGCACCGGAATCGTCTC
>JBQCJC010000435.1:0-6795 GCA_051953135.1 Thermoanaerobaculia bacterium
CTTCCTCCGCGCAGTAACAACCGACCGCGAAGTTCGTCGTGTGCGAGAGCGCGGCGAGCGTCGCGAGCAGGCGATCGTTGTCGCCTTGCGCCATCTCTTTGCGATACGCGCGCACGAACCTCTCCCACTCCTTCTCGTTCGTCGCGTTTTGCGCCTGCTTCACGAGCTCCGCGCTCGGCGCGAGTTGCGGCAGCCACACGTCGTAATAGTTCTCGCTTGCGATCTTCTCTTTCGCAACACCGCGCGGCGGACGTCGCACGGTGCCGAGGCGTGGACCTTCGTCTTTGGTGCGCGGAGTGCCGAGACGGACGACGCGAATGCTCATGGATGCAGAAGGTACAGCAGATCGCCGGCGAACGATGCGCGCCAATGCTCCGGCGAATGCGTCGCATTCGGCACCTCGACGTAATGCACCTCGTACTGCTTCGACTGCAACACATCGCGCAGGCGACGCACCGTTTCGACGAACACCGCGCCATTCACCACTTGCTGCGTTTCCTTCGCGCCGACATCGAGCACGAATCGCAGCGGCAACTTCGGCGATTTGCGGAACTCCTCCGTGAGCCACTCACCCGGCGCGCTCGCACCTTCATTGCCGCGCCAGAACGCACCGCTCTGCGACAACACATTGCCGAACGTCTCCGGATGCTTGAACGCAACGTACGCGGCAGCGAGGCCGCCCGCGCTGTATCCGCCGAGCGTGATCGATGCTGCACCAGGCTTGATGCGGTATTTCGCGCGCATCCACGGCACGAGCTCCTTCGCGCAGAAATCGGCGAACGCCGCATGATTCGCGAGATCGCCGAGGCGATTCGACGAGTTGTCGATCATCACCGCGATCGCAGGCTTGATCTTCTTCGCCGCGACGAGATTGTCGAGCACCACCGGCGCAGGAATGTCGGTGATGTACGAATCGCCATCGAACAGCACGAGCAGTTCGTACGCATGCGTCGACGTCGTGTACTCCGCGGGTGTGTGCACCCAGATCGATCGCGCGCCGATGCTCCGATTTTCAACGCTGCCTTTCGGCGCGTTCGCTGGCGTCGTCCAATCCGTTGCGTAGACACGCGTCGCGAGCAGCGCGATGACGAGCAGAGCCTTTGTCATCACCGCAACATAGGAACAAAACAAAGCGGCGGACACCCGTGAAGGCATCCGCCGCTGAAGAGTTGTCGCGTCGTTTACAGGTTGCGGTCGATGAAATTCTGCAGAGCGGCTTTCGGAGCGGCGCCGACCATGCGATCGACGAGCTTGCCGTTCTTGAACATCATGAGCGTCGGAATCGACGTCACGCCGAAACGCTGCGCGACCATCGGGTTGTCATCGACGTTCATCTTCGTGATCACCGCCTTGCCGTTGTACGACGGCGCGAGCTCTTCGACGATCGGTCCGATGATGCGACAGGGTCCGCACCACGGCGCCCAGAAGTCGATGAACACGGGCTTTCCGCCGTTGACGACGCTCTCGAAGTCAGCGTCGGTGATCTGCTGAATTGAATTCGAATCTGCCATTGCGAGATCTCCTAACGAAGTGATTCAAAGTCGAGCCCGGCGACACAAATTCCACACAACACCGCGCTCCAAACTGGCCGTATCATGCGTGTCGTAGTGTCGATTGCGCGTCTCCGGATTGCCGTACTTCTGCTGCTGGCGTTTTTCATCGCCGGCCCGCTCACTCTTCATCAACATTCCCTCATTCCCGAGAGTGGCGGTGCCACGCCGCTGCTCTGTCCAGTCTGCGCATTCGATGCCGACCAGGCGTCGCTCGAGACACCGCTCTTCGGCGATGCTCTCCAATTCGCGGGATTCGTCGCCAACGAACCGCAGACTCCCATCGCCGCTCCCCTCCTTCCCTCCACCGTCGTTCGCGGACCTCCCGCGCACTCGAGCTGATCGCGCGTCTTCCCCACAGCTCGACCCCGGAGGTTTCCGATGGACCGTCATGGTCCCATTCGTTTTGCATTTGCATTCGCATTGACCGCACTCCTCGCTCTGCCGCTCGCGGCGCAGCAGGACGACAAGATTCAGAATCTCGAACAGCGTCTCGAGACGTTGCTGCGCGAAGCAGCGGCGATCCGTCAGGAGCTCGATGCGCTGAAAGGCACCACCACTCCTCCCGCCGAGGCGCCAGAGGAAGATCTGACGAAGATCGACGTCGCGCAGACTCCCGCGCCGGCGCAATCGACTGAGCCCGCACCGAGCGATTCCATCGCCAACGTGCAGCCGGTCGACAACGTTGCGACGCCCGGCGCATCGAAGGCGCTGAACCCCGACATCTCCGTCATCGGCACGTTCCTCTCGCACGCGGGCGATCAACTCGAAGATCGTGCGCCCGCGGAGCTCGACGAGGTCGAAGTCGCGTACGAGGCGTTCATCGATCCGTACGCGAAAGGAAAATTCTTCATCGCCGTCGGTCCCGATGAAGTGGACGTCGAAGAGGGCTACGCGCAGTTCGTCACGCTGCCGTGGGGTCTCACCGCGAAAGCGGGGAAGACCAAGGCCACATTCGGCAAGGCGAACACGTGGCACACGCACGCGCGCCCGTGGGTCGATCAGCCGCTCATGTTCACCCGCTTCCTCGGCGAGGAAGGCCTTGCGGACGTCGGCCTCTCCGTCAGTAAGCTGATCAATAACCCCGTTGGTGTGGTGGAAGCGACCGGCGAGATTTACAGCGGAAATGTCGATGACGTCTTCGGCCGCGCGTCCGACAACGATCTCTTCTACAACGCGCACCTCAAACTCTTCCGCGACATCACCGAGAACAGCAACATCGAGCTCGGCACGAGCTGGGCGCAGGGAACACTGCCCGAAGTCGGCGGACACAATCGACTCGCGGGCGTTGATGTCACGTATCGCTGGAAACCTTTGCAGCGCTCGATCTATCAATCGCTCATCGTGCGCGGCGAAGGCATCGCCAATCGTCGCGCGGATTTCAGCCGCAGTCTCTACGGTTATTACGTCTCGGCCGATTACCAGCTCGCGCAGCGCTGGTTTGCTGGCGCGCGACTCGACCGCGCGGATCGTTTCGCCGAAGAGCTCGGCGACGCGCGCTTCAGCGATCGCGGCTACTCCGCGACGCTGACCTTCTGGCCTTCCGAGTTCAGCCAGCTTCGCGGGCAGTACCGACGCACGACGCTCGATCACGGGCCGTCGTTCAACGAATTCCTCGTTCAACTGCAGTTCGCGATCGGCGCGCACGGCGCGCATACCTTCTAGGAAAAACAAATGAAACGAGCCATCCTCGCACTGGCAGTAACCCTTCTCGCGGGCTCCGCGTTCGCGGCGCCGCTCAACGTCGTCACCACGACCTCCGATCTCGCATCACTCACGAACGAGATCGGCGGCGATCGCGTGACCGTCACCGCCATCGCGCGCGGCTATCAGGATCCGCACTTCGTCGAGCCGAAGCCGAGCTTTCTCCTGCTGCTGCAGAAAGCCGATCTGCTCGAAGTGATCGGACTCGATCTCGAGATCGGCTGGCTTCCGCCGCTCGTCGATCAGAGTCGCAACGCGAATGTTCGTCCCGGCGGAAAGGGATATCTCGATGTCTCACGCGGCGTCGAGATTCTCGATCGTCCCACCGGCGCGGTGAATCGCTCCATGGGCGACGTGCATCCGCTCGGCAATCCGCACTACTGGCTCGATCCCGCGAATGCAGTGCGCATCGCGATTCAGATCGAGAAGAAGCTCGAAGAACTTCGTCCCGCAGACGCGCAGTACTTCCAGACGCGCCTCAATGATTTCAAGAAGCGCATGAACGATGCGGACAAGCGCTGGCGCGCGGCGCTCGCTCCGTTCAAAGGACAGAAGGTCATCACGTATCACAACTCGTGGCCGAACTTCATGCGCCGCTACGGTCTCGAAGTGGCGGGCTACATCGAGCCGAAGCCGGGCGTGCCGCCGTCGCCGTCGCACACGTTCGAGCTGATCACGATGATGAAGGATCAGAAGATCCCGTTGATCCTCATGGAGCCGTACTTCGATCACAAGACGCCGCAGTCGGTTGCGGACAAGACCGGCGCGAAGCTGGTGGTGTTGTATCCGTCCGTCGGCGGCGCGAAGAGCGGGACCGACGATTACTTCCAACTGTTCGACACGAACATCAACGCAATCGTGAACGCACTGAAGAAATAACGAAATGGATCTGCTCGCGTTTCTCGCACCGCCATTCATCGCCGGTCTCATCCTGACCGGCATTCACGCCTACCTCGGTCTGCACGTCGTCGAGCGCGGAGTCATCTTCGTCGACTTGTCGCTCGCGCAGATCGCGGCGCTCGGCGCAACCATCGCAACGTTGAACGGCCACGACGTGCATGACTCCGTGACCTACTTCTGGTCGTTGGGATTCACGATCGTCGGCGCGGCGATCTTCGCGATCACACGCACGCACAAACATCCGACGCGCATTCCGCAGGAAGCGATCATCGGCATCGTCTACGCCGTCGCGGCAGCGGCCGCGATTCTCGCGATGTCGAAAGCGGCGGAAGGCACCGAGCATCTCAAAGACATGCTCGTCGGCAACATTCTCACCGTCACGTGGACGACGGTGGTGAAGACGGCGATCGTGTACGCGCTGATCGGCATCTTTCACTACATCTTTCGAAAGAAGTTCCTCGCGATCTCGATGGGTCAGGACATCCCGAACGCGCGTCTGTGGGACTTTCTGTTCTACACGTCGTTTGGTTTCGTCGTGACGTCGTCGGTCTCGATCGCGGGCGTGCTGCTCGTCTTTTCGTACCTGATCGTTCCGTCCGTCGCCGCGATGCTCTTCGCGCGCCGCGTCGGAACGCGACTCGCGTTCGGCTGGACGGTCGGCGCGCTCGTCAGTGCGTTAGGCGTGTTCCTCTCGTTTCACTGGGATCTGCCCACGGGCGCCACGATCGTGTGCACGTTCGGCGGCGCATTGCTCGCGCTGGCGATCGTGCGGTTGTTCGTGAAAAACAAACTGGCGATGGCGTAAACCAACAGAGCGTCGTCATCTTGCCGGCCGGAGCGCGGGCTTCCAGCCCGCAGTTCTCCGCGGACAAGATGTCCGCGGTCCGGCCGGCTGGAAGCCGGCGCTCCGTTTCGTCGTCGCGACGACCGTAGCTACGCAGCTGCCGTACGTGCCTCGGCGGAGCAACCAACGCTGCCGGCCGTGCCGGCTGGCATGAGCCTCGCGAAGGTTCAGGCTGTATGCCTGAACGGCGCAGTGAATCAAGGCCCGATGCGCCGGAGCGGAGATCGTTTCCACGACCTCCGCTCTGGCTCAACCTTCTCCTCCTACTCCTCGGCATCGGCGGTGTGATCTACGCCCGCCATCACCGAGAAACCGTCTCGAAAACCTTCGCGAACATCATCGCGGAAGAAGCGCGAACGCCCGGCGACATCCGCAAAGCAAAAGAAGAGCTCGCGGAAATGGACCTCACGCGCGGCAACCTCGAGAAAGAGCTCGAGGGACGCATGAAGTTCGTCTCCAGCCTCAAGTCCGAGAACTTCTTCCTCTCGATCGACACCCGGGCGCGCAAGCTCCGATTCATGTACGGCGACACCGTGCTTCGCGAAGCCGACGTGACGATCGGCGAATCCAAAACCATCACCACGCCGGGCAAGACCTGGACGTTCATGCCGGTGAAAGGCGCATTCGTCGTCGAAGGTAAAGCAGTTGACTACGCGTGGCGCGTGCCCGAGTGGATCTACGCGATGCACAACGAGCCGGTGCCCGAGGCTCGACCGACGATCGCCGGCGGACTCGGCAAGTACGTGATCTTCCTCGGCAACGGCTACGTCATTCACTCGCCGCCGCTCGCCGGCTCGCCGCTGCAAGGCCCGAAGCCCGGCTCGTACATGGTCGCGGACGATCTCTTCCCCGCGATCTGGCCGCGCATTCAATCGGGCAAGACACCGGTTTACATCTACTAGGAGACCCGCATGCCTCGCTGGATTGGATTACTCGGATCGTGGGCGCTGCTGGTGCTCGGTCTCGGCATCCTCGGCTACGCCGTCGCCGCCGAAGCGATCACCATCACCGATGCACGCAAACTCAAGCGCGTCGAGATGGTCGATCGCGCGATCGAGCGTCAGGTCAAAGAGCAACTGGAACAGTTACAGAAAACGATGTCCCAGCGATCGACGCAGGTCTCGTCGCTGCAATCGGAGATGGCCAACGCCGAGAAGTCGATCGAAGATCTGCACGACAGCAACTTCGTCATCACCGTCTCGACCGCGGAGAATCGCGTCTACGCGCGGCGCGGCGGCGAGCTCGTGTTCGAAGCGATCTGCTCGACCGGCAGCAACGCGACGCTGGACACCGGCAGCGGCACGAAAGTCTTTCGCACGCCGATCGGACGTTTTCGCATTCAGTCGAAGGAAGAGAATCCGATGTGGGTACCGCCGGACTGGCACTTCATCGAGCTGGCGCGCAAGGAAGGACTCAGCGTCGTGCGTCTGCAACGCGGACAATCGCTCGGCGATCTCACGGTCCGAGGAAACAGCGTTTACTCCGGCGGGTACGAATTGCCGCAGGGCGAAGTGATCGTGCGCGGCGGCGCAGTCGTGATTCCGCCGATCGGCACGAAGCAGCGCCAGTTCCCCGACGTGTTAGGCACGAACCGCCTCAACCTCGGCGACGGCTACGCACTGCACGGCACACAAGCCGTCGACAAACTCGGACAAAACGTCTCGCACGGCTGCGTGCGACTGCACAACGACGACATCGCAAGGTTATATTCGATGGCGAGCGTTGGCGATGAGGTGATCATTTATTGATTGGTTGTTGGTTGTTGGTTGTCGGTTGTTGGGGAGACGGCTTCGCCGA
>JBQCJC010000436.1:0-8616 GCA_051953135.1 Thermoanaerobaculia bacterium
CTGCGCATGGATTGCGAAGCGCGAAATGAAACGCAGGCAGGATGCCTGCGCGCCGGCCGGCTGGAAGCCGGCGCTCCGTAGCGCGGCGCTCCTAGCTCCCCTAGCCTTGCAACCAGCCTTGCGCGAGGGCGAAGCGCACGAGCTCGGCGCGACTGTTGATCTCGAGCTTCTGCATGAGATTCGTTTTGTGCGACTCCACCGTTTTCACCGTGATGCCTAACGTCGTAGCGATCTCTTTGTTCGTGTGGCCGTAGGCGACCATCGTCAGCACTTCGCGCTCGCGTGGCGTGAGCAGCGGCGAAGCATCGAACTGCCGCGTGTGGGTGCGATCCGATTCCTTCTCCGCAATCGCGGGATCGAGAAACGTTGCTCCGCCGGCCACCGTGCGAATCGCCGCGATCAACACCTCGGCCGATGTCTGCTTCAGCACGTACCCCGTCGCGCCGGCTTGCAGCATCTGCCGCACGTACGCGTGCTCGCCGTGTCGCGTTAGCGCGACGATCTTCACCGGCGGCACATCCGCGCGAATCTCGGCGGCGGCGTTGGCACCGGCGACGTCCGGCATCGACACAGCGAGCACGACGACGTCCGCCGCCGAATCACGAATCGCGGGTGTGACTCCGCGGCCGCGCTCCGATTCACCGACGACCTGCATGTCGCGCTGCGCATCGATCATCAGTCGCAACGAATGCCGGAGCACGCTGTGATCGTCGATGAGAAAAACGCGAATCTTCGTCACGGTTATCCGCCCGGCTCCTCCGTGCCGCGCACATCACTCTCGCTCAGAACCGCCTGCCGCACCAAATCCGCGCGGCGCTGCGTCTCCTCGGCACGCATGCGCATCTCGTCGCCGTCTCCATGAACATTGCGGAGATGCTCCGCGGCCGAGCGCATCAGCATCGCCCGCTCCTCCAGCGCGCGAATGGCGTTCCAGAGCGAGTCCTCGATTCCCTCGTCCATCTCCGAAAGGAGACTCTCGAGCGTGTATGCGTGACCCGTGTGACAACGGAAGCGCGGCGGCACGCCGTCTTTGACCGCGAGCAGTACGCCGTGACATTCCGGGCACGCATATTTCGATGGCTCGCCGAGCCGAAACACACCGGCGTCCTTCGCCTTGTCTGCGGCCGCGATCCCGACTTCGATCTTCATCTCATCCGGCACGATGTCTCCTTCCCGCGCGTCCGCACGCGTCGCGGCCAGACGCACAAGCATCGGCGCGATCTCCTCGGCGCGGAGCACATGATCGACGCGCACGTGATTGAGCGCGCTTTGCGGCATCGACGGCGCCCACGCGTCGTGCGGGTCCTGCACGATGGCCGTCCCTCCAAGCTGCTTTACCGCCCACAATCCGGACGTCCCGTCATCCAGACCTCCGGAGAGAATGACTCCGACCACGCGTGGTCCGTACGTCTGTGCGGCAGAACGGAACAAGGGATCGACGGCGGGACGGAAGCGATTCTCCTTCGGACCGCGCGTCAGCCGCACTCTCCCCGGCTCGATCAGCAGGTGATGATCCTGACGGGCGACGTAAACGCGGCCGGGCACGATCCTTTCACCGTTCTCGGCGGTTGCGACCGGCAGTGCCGACGCTTTGTCGAAGATCATGTCGAGCACGCCGGGTGAGTCGGGCGCGGAATGGACGACGATGAAAACCGATCCTGAAAAGTTGCGCCCCAGCCCTGCGAGAACCGTTCGGGTTGCATCAATTCCACCCGCCGATGCTCCGATGACAATGATGTCCTTGCCGGGCAAACTGACCTCCTTCCGCCGCGTCCAGCGGGGATCCCGGAATCACCAGTACTGATGCAGCGCACGATTGATACCATGCGGTTCGACGGACGATGCGTCATCGTTCGAACGAAAGAGAGCCTCCCATGCCCGGTTCCACGAATTCGCACGCGCATCCATCCGAATTCCTCGTAGTCGGCCTCGGTGGCTCCGCCGGCTCGATCCCCGCGTTTCGCGAGTTCTTCCGCAACGTATCGGAAAACAGCGGGATGGCGTACGTGGTGATCCTGCACCTCGCGCCGGACTACGAAAGCCAGCTCGCCGAGGTGCTGCAGCGCGAATCGCGCATCCCCGTGACTCAGGTCCAGCAGAGCGAGCAGGTCAAACCGAATCGCGTGTACGTGATCTCGCCGAACAAGAGCATGGCCATGAACAACGGTACGCTCGTCGTTTCGGACATCACCGGATTCGAAGAGCGTCGCGCGCCGATCGACATCTTCTTTCGCACGCTCGCGGACACGCACGAATCGCGCGCGGTCTGCGTCGTGCTGTCCGGCTCCGGCGGCGACGGCTCGATGGGGTTGCGCCGCATCAAGGAAAACAACGGACTGGTGCTCGTGCAGGATCCGTCCGAGGCGGAGTTCGGCGAGATGCCGCGCAACTCCATCGCGACAGGCCTCGTCGACTTCATCTCGAAAGTCGGCGACATGCCGCGGAAGATTCTTTCGTACCGCGACTCGCTGCGGACCGTGCCGCTCAACATCGACGAATCGAAAGACGATGACGAGCAGGCTCTGATCGACATCTTCACGCACCTGCGTCTCCGCACCGGTCACGACTTCACGAACTACAAACGCGCGACCGTGTTGCGCCGCATCGAACGCCGCCTGGCGGTGCGCGAGATCCGCACGCTTCCGGAATACGCGAAATTCATGAAGGAAAAGCCGGAAGAGGCGGAGTCACTGCTGCGCGAGCTGCTGATCAGCGTGACGAACTTCTTTCGCGACAAATCGGTCTTCGATCGCATCGAAGAGCTGATCATCCCGCGACTGCTGCAGGGCAAAGGCGCCGACGATCATCTGCGCGTCTGGGTGCCTGGCTGCGCCACAGGCGAAGAGGCGTATTCGATCGCGATGCTGCTCGCGGATGCGACCTCGCACCTGCCGTACACACCCGACATTCAAATCTTCGCCACCGACCTCGATGAAGACGCGATCAGCAAAGCACGCAACGGGTTCTACAGCACCGCCGAAATCGCGGACGTGTCACCCGAGCGTTTGCGCCGTTACTTCATCAAAGAGCCGGACGGCTATCGCGTGCGACGCGAGTTACGCGAGCTCGTGTTGTTCGCGCATCACAACCTGATCAAGGACCCGCCGTTCTCGCACCTCGATTTCGTCTCCTGCCGCAACGTGCTGATCTATCTCAATCGCACGGCGCAGCAGCGCGCGATGGAAGTGCTGCACTTCGCGCTGGAGCCGGGCGGATATCTCCTTCTCGGCACCGCCGAATCGGTCGATGGCTCCGGCCAGCTCTTCTCGACGGTCGACAAGGAAGCGCACATCTATCAAAGCCGGGCCGTCGCGCGCGTCGTCTCGATGCAGCCGCCGGCGCAGCTCACGGTCTCCACCGATCTGCGCACGAATGCGAGCGCGCCGATGGAAACGCGCACCGAGCCGCGCACGACGCGCTTTGCGCCGCTCGATCTGCATCAGCGCCTGCTCGAGGAATACGCGCCGCCGTCGCTCATCGTCGACGACCAGCAAACGATTCTGCATCTCTCCGAGCGCGCCGGCCGCTATCTCCAGTTCGCCGCCGGCGAAGCGTCGTTGAATCTGCTGCAGGTCATTCGTCCCGAGTTGCGCATCGATCTCCGCACCGCGCTCTTCCAGGCCGCCCAGAAACGCACGACCGTCGTCGCACGTGGCATCGTCGTGCACACGAGCGAGCGCGCGGAGACGGTGAACGTGATCGTGCGCCCCACGCTGCGCGATGGCGATCCCGCGCGTGGATTTTTTCTCGTGCTGTTCGAGGAAGCGCGTGAAAGCGTCGATCTCTCGCCACTGCAGGACGCCGCGGCCGTCGAGCCCGCGGCGCGGCAGCTCGAAGAAGAACTGATTCGACTCAAGGCGCAGATGCGCGTGACGATCGAGCAGTACGAAGTACAGGCCGAGGAAGCGAAGGCCGCGAACGAAGAGCTGCAGGCGATGAACGAGGAGCTGCGCTCCACCGCCGAAGAGCTCGAGACGAGTCAGGAAGAATTGCAGTCGGTCAACGAAGAACTGCAGACCGTCAATCAGGAACTGAAGGTCAAGATCGACGAGATCAGCCACGCGAACAACGACATGCGCAATCTCATGAGCTCGACCGAGATCGGCACGATCTTCGTCGATCGCTCGCTGCGTGTGAAGCTGTTCACGCCGCGCATTCGCGACATCTTCAATCTCATCCCCGCGGATGTCGGACGTCCGCTGCTCGACATCAACAGCAAACTGACGGCGACGGAGCTCGGCTCCGATCTCGAGCGCGTGCTCGAACGCCTCAACACCATCGAACGCGAAGTCGAAACGCGCGACGGCCATTGGCATCTGATGCGTCTCCTTCCCTACCGCACGGCGGAAGACCGGATCGATGGCGTGGTGGTGACGTTCCTCGACATCACCGAGCGGAAGAATGCAGAGGCGGAGTTGCAGCGCTCGCGCGAAGCGCTCGAGCACCGCGTCGCCGAACGCACCGCCGAACTGCGCGAGGCAACGG
Source organism: Thermoanaerobaculia bacterium (assembly GCA_051953135.1). GTDB lineage: Bacteria > Acidobacteriota > Thermoanaerobaculia > Gp7-AA8 > Gp7-AA8 > QHVT01. The sequence continues at coordinate 4,486 of JBQCJC010000436.1, forward strand.
CGATGCTGCAGGCGATCGTCGATTCGTCGCCGCTCGCGATCCTGGCGATCGATCAGCAGCGCAACGTGATCACGTGGAACGGCGCGGCGGAGCGGATGTTCGGACTGAAAGCGGAAGCGGTGCTCGGCAAACCGTTGCCGCCCATCGTCGACGGCGCGGCCGATCCGGTGCTGCTCGACACGATGTTCAGCGGCGGAACGACGCGCGTGTTCGACACGATGCTCACGCGCACGGACGGCTCGCGGCTCAACGTCAGCATCTTCCCGGCATCGCTGCACGCGAGCGACGGCAGTGTCTACGCGGTGATGGAACTGCTGCAGGACGCGACCGATCGCAAGCGCATGGAGCAGGAGCGCGAACAACTGCTGCATCGCATCGTGTCGAGTCAGGAGCAGGAACGGCAGCGCATCGCGCGCGAGTTGCACGATCAGCTCGGCCAGCACGTTACCGCGCTGAAAGTCGGACTGGAGGCGCTACAGCCGTCGAGCGAGACGGTGGGGCACCTGAAGCAGATCGTGAGCGATCTCGATCGCAGCGTGGACCGGTTGACGATCGAGTTGCGGCCGCCCGTGCTTGACGATGTGGGGCTGTACGGCGCGATCAGCTCACTGCTCGAAGAGTTCAGCAAAGCGAGCGGTCTGCGCATCGACGTGCATACGCCGCAGGATGGCGAGCGATTGGCGTCGACGATCGAGACGACGCTCTATCGCGTGCTGCAAGAGGCGCTCACGAATGTGTGGAAGCACGCGAGCGCAAAGAGTGTGAGCGTGATCGTGGAGCAGCAACCGCAGTTGCTGCAGTTGATCGTGGAGGATGACGGGATCGGCTTCGATCTCGGCGACGGCGCCGAGGATGGCGCACACGGCAACTTCGGCCTCCTCGGCATCCGCGAACGCGTCTCGCTCATCGGCGGCACATTCAACGTCGAGAGCACGCCGGGCAAAGGAACGACGTTGTATGTGCGCGTACCGGTGAAGTAACGGAGCGATCAAAACCCCGCGTACCAGTCGTATCCGCGCTCGCCCCAGAAATCCGCGGGGCGTTCCTCGGCGTAACGAATCGTGCCGATGCGCTTGATGTTCTTGATCCCGTACTTCACGGGAATCGCGAGTCGCAGCGGCGCGCCGTGATCGAGCGTGAGCGGTGCGTCGTTCATTTCGTAGACGAGCAGCGTTTGCGGATGCAGCGCGCTCTCCATGTCGAGACCGACGTAGTAGCCGCGATCCGGCGTCTCCATGCCGATGTATCGCGTCGACTCCTTCGGAGGAAAGCGCTCGACGAGATCGCGCAATCGCGCGCCTTTCCACTTCACGATGATCGACCACCCTTCGATGCAGCGCAGTTCCGCGATCATCTCGTGCACGGGCAATGCGCGAATGTCGTTCATCGTCACCGTCGCATTCGAAGCGCCGCCGAGAATGTTCAATCGCCACGACGACACGTCGTAGTCGCGCGTGAGTCCGAGCGCGCCGTTGCGGCGCAGCTTCGTGATGTCGCGTTCGCGAAACTCCGGCGTCAATCGCGATTGCGAAAAGTACGCGCGAGCGAGTGACTCATTCGCATGCAGCACGCGCCGGAACGGCCACTCGAGTCCGTCCTCACGCGCTCGTGTGCGCATCCACTTGTACGCGCCGAAGCCCGCAAGCGCGGCGGCCCCACCGGTGATGAATGCGCGTCGCGTGCGGCGCGTGACTTCGCGATCGATCGCACGATCGTCATTGCTCATGCGTCACCTCGTACCCCATCACCATCGCGCGGAAGTTGTTCCAGCCCGCGCGAATCACTTGCGCGACGTGAATCACGAAGAACACGACGTATCCGACGGTGAGCCAGAAGTGAAAGAACCTCGCCATCGGATAGCCGCCGAAGATCCACGTGAGCCACGAGAACTGCACCGGTTTGTAGATCGCGAGTCCGGTGAGCAGCGAGCCGAGTCCCATCACGATCACGGTCGTATACGCGAGCTGCTGCGCGCCGTTGAATTTTCGCGGCGGCGGCGCGTCTTTGCGCAAATGCAGATCGTGCAGCACGACGTGAATCGCTTCGCGAAACGAATGTCGGTTCGGCACGAGCACGCGCCATTCGCCGGAGATCAACGTGTACGCGACGTACAACACGCCGTTGATGGCGAAGAGCCACATGAAGAAGAAATGCAGCGCCATCCCCTCGGCCAGACGATTGTTCACGTGCAACGCGCGCCACGTCGTCTGCGCGAGATTCATCTTGAACAAGAAGTACTCGCCGAAGCCGACGCGATACACGGCGTTGGCCCAGTAAATCAACACGCCGCTCCAGATCATCATCAGCAGCAGAGGGAAATTGATCCAGTGAAACCACCGGATCGCGAGGGGATGCTTCCGGACGAGTTTCTTCATCTTGCCTACTTCGATGCCGGATTCGTTCCGAGGTTTCAGGAGTACCATCGCGGCACCCAAAATCGTAAGTGGAGCGGCGGGCTCTCAGCCCGCCGGATCAAATGCAAAACCGGCAGACTGAGAGCCCGCCACTCCACTGCAAATCGTTCGATTCGAGGAGTGTTCATGAAGTCCTTCATCGCCCTCGCGTTCACACTCTCCCTCGCCTCGCCCGCACTCGCTGCCGACGATCTCGCGCCGATTCGCGCGGAGGTCACAAAACGCCACGACGAAGCCGTGAAGCGATTGCAGGACTGGATCGCATTGCCGTCGATTGCGGCCGAGGATCGGAACTTTCCGAGCGGCGCGGAGTTCATGGCGAAACTCGCGAAAGACGCGGGCTTTCAGCGCGTCGAAATCCTCACCACCGATGGCAAGCCCGGCGTGTTCGCGACGCTCGATGCCGGCGCGAAGAAAACCGTCGGCCTCTACTTCATGTACGACGTGAAGCAATTCGATCCCGCCGAGTGGAGTTCGCCGCCGCTCGAAGCGCGCATCGTCGACCGGCCCGGCGTCGGCAAAGTGATCATGGGCCGCGGCGCCGTGAATCAGAAAGGTCCTGAAGCCGCGTTCCTCGCGGCGCTGCACGCGATTCGCGGCGCGAACAGAAAGATGCCGGTGAATCTCGTGCTCGTCGCGGAAGGCGAAGAAGAAATCGGCTCGCCGCACATCGGGCAGCTCGTGCATCGTCCCGAAGTCGAAGCGGCGTTGAAGAACACGATCGGCGTGTTCATGCCTTCTGCATCACAGGATCTCGATGGCCTCGTCACCGTGAGTCTCGGCGCGAAAGGCGTCGTCGAGCTCGAGCTCGTTGCGAGCGGTGAGAAGTGGGGACGCGGTCCCGCAAAAGACATTCACTCGTCGTTGAAAGCGATGGTCGACAGTCCCGCGTGGCGACTCATCAAAGCGCTCGACACGCTCGTCTCCGATGACGGCAACACGATTCTCATCGACAACTATCCGAAGCCGCTTCCGATCAGCGCGGAAGAGAAAGCGATGATTGCAGCGGCGACGAAGAATCGCGACGAAGCGCGGCAGATGAAGCAGTACGGCGTGCAGCACTGGATCGACGATCTGCCGTTTCAGGAAGCGAACGAGCGACTCGTCTCACAACCAACCGTGAACATCGAAGGACTCGTCGGCGGCTACACGGGACCGGGCGGCAAGACCGTGCTGCCGCATCGTGCCGTGGCGAAGATCGACATGCGTCTCGTGCCCAACATGAAGAAGGATGATGCGGTCGCGGCGCTGAAAGCACATCTCGCGAAGCGCGGCTACGGCGACATCGAAGTGAACGTGAGCGGCGGGTACGATCCGACCGCGACAGCGTCGAGCGCGCCGCTGATTCAGGCGCAGATCGCGGTGCTGAAACGCGCGGGCATCGATCCGCAACTCTGGCCGCGCAACGCGGGCTCGTATCCCGGTTACATCTTCACGAATGCGCCGCTGTCGCTCGCGTCGGGACACTTCGGACTCGGACACGGCAGCGGTGCGCACGCGCCGGATGAGTATTACCTCATCGAATCGACCAATCCGAAGGTGATGGGATTCGATGGCGCGGTGATGTCGTTCGTCGAGTATTTGTACGAGTTAGGGAAGTGAGCGGAACGCCGGCGCCAAGCCGGCTTGATCGGCGACGGCTAGTCGCCGGCAATCGACGCGGGCGTTGCGCCCCCGATCCACCCGGCGAAGGCGCCGGCGCACCGCTAATCGTTGA
>JBQCJC010000437.1:0-16367 GCA_051953135.1 Thermoanaerobaculia bacterium
CTTCGCCTTCATAAACGACGACACGCGCCCATTCGGGATCGTCTTTCAAATCGCGATTCTTCTGACGATCGTATGCGTCGGGCTCGAAGAACGTGATTTCGTGTCCGAGCGCGGCGAGGTTGCGGATGATGCCGCGATAGTACGTGGCCGCGCCGTTCCAGTAGGCGGAGACGAGGGAGCTTCCGTAAAACGCGATTTTCATAATGAGGCGGTTGTTGGTTGCCGGTTGTTGGTTGTTGGGAGCTCGACGTTGATGGCGTCCATGATTTTCAATAGCTCTGTGACGCGGTGAGCGCAGGTGTGTCGCGATTGAATGGTTTTGAGCCCATGCTTCGCGAGGGATTGCGCTAATGCGCGGTCATTGAGGATTGCGCGCATGTGTTTCTTCATCTCGTTCCCGTTTTTAGCGACGAGGAAATCTTCGCCGGGCGTGAAAAGCTGTTCGGCGTCGTCCCACGGCGCGGAAATGAGCGGAATCGCGCAGGCCAGTGCTTCGAAGGGGCGGATGGTGGGAATGCCGCGCAAGGTGGTGACATACGGTCGTCGCGGCACATGCACGGTCATGCGATACTTCGAAAAGACTTCGGGAACTTTCCAGTTGGCGAGCCAGCCCCCGTATTCGATGTTGGCGTCGTGCAGTGCGCTCAATGCGTTGTCGGGATAACGAACGCCATAGACACGCGCGTTCAATTGCAGGTCCTTGATCGGGTCGATGAGAAATTCATTTAATTCAGCCGCGCGTTCGTCATCACCCCAATTGCCGATCCAGACGACGTCGCCTTCCGCTTCGCCATGCGGACGCGGATGAAAGACGCGCGTGTCCGCCGCTTCATGCCACGTCCACGCATCGCGCGCCCAGCCGCGATCGAGGTAAAGATCGCGAATGACGTTTCCATACGCGAGGACGCCGTCGTAATGCGTCAGGTCATAAGCGGCCATTTGTTCGGATTGCGTGGCCGCGCGATGGTGGGTGTCATGGAAAAATAATCGATAGGAACGCGTGCGCGCGCGATGCTCGCCAATGCGCTTGACGAGCGCGTGGTCGGACCATTCGTGGACGATGGCGACGTCAGTGTCGTCGAGGATGAGGTCGAGATCGAGCGTGTCTAGGGTGTATTGCGTGGAGCGCAGTTGCGGGAATGTCGCGCGAAATTCGTCGATCGGTTTCTGACCGTGATCGCGCACGAGGTTCTGAACGCTCCACGAATGCGCGGGTTCGAAGACGGAGACGGTATGTCCGCGATCGAGTAACTCCGTCATGACGCCACGCAGGAAGTGCGCATTGCCATGGTTCCAGTCGGAGAGGAGCGAGTGATAGAAGAGGGTGAATTTCATGAGACGGTAGTCGGTAGTCGGTAGTCGGTTGTCGGGAGCGCGACGGCTAATTCGTAGTAAGCCTCGCGGTAACGAGTGGCCATGCGTTCCACCGTGAAATCCAACGCGCGTTCCTGCGCTCGTGTACTGAGCTCGTGGCGTAGTGCGGGGTTGGCGATGACTTCGTTCACTGTGCGGGCGATGGTTGGGGGATCGCGAGGATCGACGAAGACGGCGGCGTCGCGCCAGATTTCTCGTAAGGATGGGATATCGCCGAGGATTAAGGCGCAGCCGGAGAGGGCGGCTTCGAGGACGCTCAATCCAAACGGTTCATAGAGCGCGGGGAAAAGATAAATCGCGCTTTGTCCGTAGGCGCGGGCCATGTCGTCGAGCTCGAGACGGCCGAGGTGCGTGACGTTCTGTGCATCGGATCCGCCGTCGCCGGCGATGTGCACGGGCCATTCGATCATCGGCGCGGCTTCGACCACCGCGCGCAGATTTTTCGCTTCGTCCCACAATCGCCCGGCGGCGAAGACCGACGCTCGATGTGCGTGTCCGGTCGACGGGAAAAATCGGCGGCCGTTGTAAATCAACCGCCGCGGAACGTGGAGGTCATAATTTTCATCGAGCGCCGCGAGCATTGACGCGCTTGGTGCGACGACGAGATCGGCGTGGTTGAGGCCGCGTCCCACAAATTGTCGGTAGGTGTTCCATGGCGCGGGCGCATCTTCGCCTTTCACCGCGCGCCACCACGACAACACGCACGAGTGTCCGACGATGAGTTTCGGCGCGACAAACGGCAGCGCGCCATGCGAATAGCCATTGAGATGCACGATGTCGGGCTGAAGTTCGCGCTCTAACGCGAGTAACCATTCGCCCGCGCGCAAAACGTCGTTCCACGGATCGTCCTGCCATTCGAGCTTGTAATCGCTCTCGACGAGGCGGACGTTCGACGGTAGTTCGTTGCGCTGACCGTCACTGGGGCGGCGGCCTTTGGTCGCGAGAGTAAATTGAATTTCCGGAAGCGCGCGCGTGAGCTCGACGGCATAGGTCCAGACGCCGCCGACAGTGTCGGCCGTCATGAGGATTTTCACCGCGCGCTCCGATAAATCCCGTCTAACGCTTCGGCCACGTCAATGACATGCTCGATCTCGGGATCGAATGCGGGACTGTTCGCGAGTTTTTGCGCCCAGTCGACGATTGCGCGTCCGCCCCACGGCTCGCCCGGTTGCGTCAATTGTGCGGCCTGCGTTTTCACATGATGCTCGGCGACGAAGTCGTAGAACGAGCCATTGACGTTGTGAAATGCGGCGGTGCCGTCTTTGCCATGAAACACCGCGCGAATTTCACAATCGCGTCCCGCGCTGAGATTCCAGGAGCATGCGAGCTGCACGACGGCGCCATTGTCGAGGTCGAGCATCGCCGTGGCGAAATCCTCGACACTGTGGCCGCCGTGATGGAAGACGCGTGCGGTGGTCTTCGTAATGTTCGGAAAGCCGAGCGTCCATAAGGCCATGTCGGCGAGATGGATGCCGAGGTCGATCACACAGCCGCCGCCGGCCTGGTGGATATCGTAGAACCACGCTTTGTCCGGGCCGTAGGCATTGTGAAATACGAGATCGACGGCATAAACGTCGCCGATGGTTTGATCGTCAACGAGTTTCTTGACCGCCTGCATGGCGTCAGTGAATCGATAGGAGAAATCGACGCCGAGAAATCGATCATTCAACCGCGCCGCTTCGACGACACGCCGCGTCTCGTCGGCGTTACGCCCGAGTGGTTTCTGACAGAACACCGCTTTCCCGCGTTCTAACGCGGCGATCGCTTGTTCGGCGTGCATTGCGCTCGGCGTGGCGATGACGATCGCATCGGCATCGCTGTTCAGTAAATCGTCGAACGACAGCTCCGTGTCCACATCGCACGTGTACGCCGCCTCGGCCAGCTCGCTCTCGACGACCGCGTTCATGCGATTGCGGCCGATCCATCCCAATCCGGCAAACGCCAGCCGTGGTTTCGTGAAAACCGCTGCACTGTCGTGACTCATTAGAACAATACCGTTCCTTTCACGAACGTCCCGGGCCGCTCCGCGACGTCATTGAGCGCAAGATCGAGTTGATCGAGCGAGTACGAATGCGTCAGGAGCGGAGTGGGATCGATACGACCGGCGAGGACTGCGTCGACCGCGTCCCGCATGCCGCGTACGTAATTCCGCGGATCGCGTTCATGCGCATTGACGACGTCGATGCCGAGCCAGTTCCAGTTCTGCATGTTGACGGTACGCGGACCGTCCTGGTGATACCCGGCGATGACGAGACGTCCGCGCTCGGCGATCACGTCGTTCGCGAGATCGAGCGGCCATTGTGTGCCGATGCATTCGATGACGCGCTCCGCGCCGCGCTGCTGGGTCATTTCCTTAATCTTGCCGACGAGTTCCCAGTGGTCATTCATCGGCAGCGTCACATCCGCACCACATAATTCGGCAATTTCCAGTGCCGATTCGCGACGTGAGATCGCAATGACATTCGCGCCTACGCTCTTTGCCAGTTGAATCAGGAGATTTCCGAGAAATCCCGCGCCGAGGATGACGACCGTTTGTCCGCGCTCGATGTCGGAGCGGCGGAAGATATTCATCGCGCAGCCGAGTGCTTCACCAGGGAATTTGCGACCGGCCAGTTCGTCGGGGATGCGCACGAGCGAATCGGGTTTCGTCAGGTCATATTCGGCATAAGCGCGCTCGGATAAAAACGCGACGTGCGCGCCTAACGGAAATTCGACGCCATCGCCAACGGCGTCGACAACGCCCCAGCCTTCATGACCGGGCTGGCCTGGGTGCAATGGATAACGAAACCAATCCCGCCCTTCCCATACCGGTAAATTCGACGCGCAAATCCCGCAGCCTTCAAGACGAACACGTACTTCGCCCGGTGCCGGTACGGGCAGAGCGGCGTCGGTCACCTCCATTGTGCGAGATGCAGTAATGACAGCGGCCTTCATGCGTTACTCCGATGCCGGTGCCGTGGCGACCGGCACATCCGTGGCACGAGGAATTGCCTTGGCGACCATGGAGGTCGCGGGTTTACGCTGAGGTTGTTCCGTTGCCTGCTGGACGAGCGCAGGCACACCCGCGTCCAGGAGCCATTCACGCAAACGGCGAATGCCGTCGTGTACGCGTACAGACGGCGACCATCCGGTCAGCTCCTGAAAGTGGCGCGTGTCCGAGACGTAATACTTTTGATCGCCGGTGCGCCAGTCGCTCGATTCGAGTTTCGGCTCACGGCCTTCGAATCGACGGAGTAGTTCGAGTAATTCGAGGAGGCTGATCGTATTGGCCGGTCCGCCGCCGATGTTGAACGCCTGACCGCTGCAAACGTCGAGATGTTCGTTCGCGCGCAGAAACGCGTCGACGAGATCTTCGACGAAGAGAATGTCGCGCACCTGTTTGCCGTCGCCGTAAATCGTGATCGGCTCGCGATTGAGCGCACGAATGACGAAATGCGCAACCCAGCCCTGATCCTCAGTGCCGAATTGGTGCGGACCATAAATGCAACTCATGCGAAAAACGACGGTGCGCAATCCGTAGCTGCGCGCGTAATCACGGACGTATTGATCCGCTGAGCCTTTCGAGCAGCCATAAGGACTATGAAAATCGAGCCGACGCTCTTCGGAGATGCCGTGCTGTGCAATGTGTTCTGTTCTCGGCGTGTAACGATGATCGTCTTCGCGTAAGCGGACGTCTTCGAGTCCGCCATAAACTTTATTCGTCGATGTAAAGAACAACGGCGGTTTTTGAATCGAATGACGAATGGCTTCAAGGACGTTGATCGCCGATCGTGCATTGATCTCGAAATCGGAGATCGGATCGTCGAGGCTCGTCGTCACCGCGACCTGCGCGGCGAAGTGATAGACGTGCGAGGCACGGCGTACGGCGTCGCGCACGGCGGCGGCATCGCGCGTATCGGCGAGTTTCACAATGAGGCGATCGCCGTGTTGCTCGCGGAGCCAGTCGAGATTTCGCTGCACGCCCGCGCGCGACAAATTATCGAACACGCAAACGCGTTGGCCTTCGCTCAATAGCCGATGCGCGAGGTTCGTTCCGACAAAGCCGCAGCCGCCGGTGATCAGTGCGTACTCGTCGCTGCCGATCACTCTCATACGGTCAACCCTCGGGCATTGAGCTCGGCCGCGGCCTGCTGCACTTTGTCGACGGCGATCTGTCCTTCGAGCCACTGTGCAAGCTCGATCAATGAGTCTTCGAGCTGAACGTTTGGTTGATAGCCGAGAAGGGAGCGAGTGAGAGAAATGTCGGCGAAACAATGGCGAATGTCGCCAACGCGATATTTCCCCGTAACCTCGGGCTCAATGGATTTCCCTAACACCTCCGCGAGACGGCGCCCGACTTCGAGCACCGTGTAATTCCGCCCGCTCCCGACATTGAACGCCTGTCCCGCGACCTCGGGCGCTTTCTCCATCGCCAGCATGCACGCTTGTGCGACGTCGAGCACGCTCACGAAATCACGGCGCTGCAATCCGTCTTCATTGACGAGCGGCGCCTTGTCATTGAGAAGACGCGACGCGAAGATCGCCAGCACGCCGGTATATGGATTCGAGAGCGCCTGCCGCGTGCCGTAGACATTGAAGAATCGCAATGCAACGGTGGGGATGTTGTACGCGCGGCCGACCATCAGGCACAGACGCTCCTGGTCGAATTTCGAGAGCGCGTAAACCGAGGCGAGTGTCGGTTGTTTCGTTTCGGGAGTGGGGATCGGATCGAGCGGATTGCCCGAATCGTCCGTCACTTCCCACTGTCGATTGCGAAGCTGCTCGAGCGGACGTTCCTGTCCCGCGTGAAGATTTCCTTTGGCGTCACGGTAAAGCCCCTCGCCGTACAGGCTCATGCTCGACGCGACGACGAGACGCTCGATCGGTTTCTGAATCAGTGCTTCGAGCAGCACGGCAGTGCCGCGATTATTGACGTCGGTGTAATTCTCGACGGCGTACATCGACTGGCCGACGCCAACTTTGGCCGCGAAGTGATAGACGGTGTCGATGCCGTCGAGCGCGCGACGCACCGCGTCCGGATCGCGAACGTCGCCGACGACGAGCTCGACGTCGGAGTCGAGATAATCGGGGCGGCGCTGGTCGCTGCCGTGAACCTGTGGATCGAGATTGTCGAGAACGCGCACGCGGTGATGCTGCTGAAGTAGTGCATCGGCGAGATGCGAGCCGATGAACCCGGCGCCGCCGGTAATCAGCACAGCTCTACTCATTCATCCTTCTCTTTCTGGCGTTTTCAAAGGCCACGGGTTTGTCACTCCGCGATTCAGCAATCCGCGAGCCAGAGATGCAAAACGAATGCATCGAATTTGCGTGTGACGCAAATGAGCCAAATTGCACTTCCCGCAAAAAGACACGTGCGAATTTGCATGTGGCTCGCGCGCGACGCTGATCTCACGAATCGACGCGCGAGCTCATGCACGCAAACGCGATGCGCGCAATTTGCGCGAAATGAAAATGTGCACGCGTTGCGTGAAATGAAAACAGGTGAGCAGAAATTTGCAGCGGACGCAGCGCTCGTTATCGCGCCGCGACCGCGCCGCCGTTCCGCTTCGCGTTGCGCTCGGCAACGTCGTCGAGATGGGCGACGAACTTCCGGAAGAGCCGTTCGCTGAAGTCGGGTGAGGTCTGAAACTTCGAGAGCTCTTCGACGTGCGCGCCGGTGCGAAGCACGAGATCGTCGCTGCGCGTGAGCATCTGGATGAGCATCTCGGAGACGGCGAACTGTTTCGGCAGCGTGATCTTGCGCTTCTTCGCCGCGTCGGTGATCGCGGTGCGCGTCGCGGGCGTCAGCTCTTTCAGCGAGCCGACGACGGTCGTTTCGATGCGGCTCGAACCGGGTGTGATGACGGTGACACGCGTGCGCTTCTCGTCGAAGGAATCGGTCGCATCGAGGATGCCGCGCGTAGCAGGGAGGAAGAGTTTGTCGCCGTTGTTCGGATCGAGTTTGCGATAGATCTCCGGACGCAGCAGGCGTCCCGAGTTGCATGCGCTGATGATGATGTTCTGCACGCCGACCGGCTCGAGGATTTCCTGCAGAGCGGCGACGGCGACGTACGAGCGCGCGTCGTTCGGATCTTTGCCGGCCTGCAGTTTGAGGCCGTTGCCGTTGGTGCCGTGCGTTTCGAGAATGAGCGTGCGAATGCGATGGCCGGGGTGGTCGCTGTTGAATGCGTGGATGTCGCTGAGGACTTCGAGCCAGTCGGGGCTCGCCCAGCATGCGAAGCCGAGAGCGCGATAGAAATCGCAGTTGTTCTTCACGCTGAGGTCCGGCGTGAAGACGATGCCGATGCCCGCGCCGAGGTCTTCGAGCGGCGCGTAACGCGCACTCGGCCATGCGCGCGTGAGCAGCGCATCGGTGTCGTCCGCCGCGAAAGCCGTGGTGGCGACGAAGACGAGAACGAGGATCAGTGTGCGACGCATGGCCGTTCCGCGGCGGGCTGGTGTGAGAAGCCCGCCGCTCCTGTGTGGACCGTGATTAGTCCTTCCGCATGCGCGAGCGCGTCGTCGTCGTGCTCGTCGTCGTGATGTCGTCGTCATCGTCATCATTGAGCGATGAGTTGCTAGTCATGTTGTTGTTGCCGGACGTCGATGTCGTCGTTGTGGTGGTGGTCGTCGTCGTGCCGGTCGTGGTGCCGGTCGTGTTGAGATTGTTGCTGCTGACGTTGCTCGTGTTCGTGTCGACCGTGCCCGTGCCCGCGATCATGGCCGTGTTGTCGGTCATGTTCGTCGTGCCGGTGCCCGACGTACCGCTGACGCTGGTCGAGCTCGTCGTGTTCATCGTGCCGGACGTGTTGTTCATCGTGCCGGCGTTCGCGCTGTTGTTGTAGCTCGTGGTGGTGTCGTACGCGGTCGTGCCGGTCGTCGTATCGGTCGTGGTCGCGACGGTGGTGCCGGTCGCGTCGGTGGTGACGGTAGTGCTCGTCGTTTGTGTTGTGTGGACCGGGTTGTTGTCGATCGTGGTTGAATTCGTCGTACTCGTGGTTGCGGCCTGATCGGAGCTGGAGATCATGGATTGATCGGTCGTGTCGCTCGACGAGGCGCACGCACCGAGCATCATGCAGAGGATGGAGACGGCGATGAGCGTTTTGTGTTTCATAAAGGCGGTTTGTCCTCCTGTCGCCAGACCGCCATTTCAAAAGTCGAACCCACCGCACTGCTGAGCACGCGAAAAATGTATGGGACTGCATTCAATGAATCGATATCTGGGACGCTACGAGCCGCAGTTGTACGCGATCTTGCGCATCGTCACGGGCGCGCTGCTGGCGCTGCACGGGACGGCGAAATTGTTCGGCTGGCCGGGAACGAGACCGCCGGCCGCGGATGACTTGCTGATCGCCGCCGGCGTGATCGAGACGTTCACCGGCGTGATGATCGCGATCGGGTTTTATACGAGCTGGGCGGCATTCCTCGCGAGCGGCACGATGGCCGCGGCGTATTTCAAATCGCACGCATTCGGCGTGAGTTTCTTCCCGACGATCAACAAGGGCGAACTGGCCGTCGTGTACTGCTTCTGGTTTCTCTACGTCGCATCACGCGGCGGAGGAACGTGGCGAATGGGCGCGGACTGACGTCGCTACGCGAGCGCCATCGCTTTTTCTTTTTCCCGCTTGTCGACGTGTACTTCGCTCTGCGCCTGTCGCACGACAGTCATCACGGGGCAGCGCGCGAATCTCGTGATGCGCTCGGTGGTCGAGCCGATGACGGTGGCGTCGGAGAAGAAGCGATGCTGCGCGCCGAGGACGATGAGATCGGCTTGTACGTCGCGGGCGGCGGCGAGAACGCGCTCGGCAGGATCGCCTTCCGTCGCGACGCTGAGTCGATATCGCGCGCGTCCGCGTAACGAGGGCTCGACCCACAATTCGAACGCCGCTTCGACTTCCGGAAGTCGCGGCGGCTGAAATCCCTCGGCCACATAAACAATGATGAGCTCCGCGTCGAATGCGCCGGCGATCGCGCACGCGTGCTGCAGCGACTCGCGGGCGATGTAGGTGAAGTTCACGGGACACAACACGCTTTCGATGCGCGGTCGTTGCGCGGCGGTGAAGATGCCGGGCGTGACGGTGACGAGCGGGCGATCGCCCTGGTGCAGAACGGTCTCGGTGACGGAGCCTAACAACGCGCGCCGCCAGCCGTGCCTGCCGTGCGTGCCCATGACGATGAGATCCGCGCGCGCGTTGTTCGCGGTGCGCAGAATCGCATGCGATGGTGTGTCACGCACGATCGTGGTTTCGACGCGGAGGTTCGGCAGCAGATCGGTTGCGGTTTCGCGGAGACGCTCGTGAAATTTCGTGGTCGTTTCGGCGGAGTGTTCGAGCGCGTAGCCGAGGGGAAACTCGATGATGTCGATCGGGAAGTACGCTTCGTCGGCGTACATCAGCGTGATGCGCGAGCCGAGTCGCGATGCGAGCAGGCCGGCGTAGCGAATGGCCTGATCAGCGAATTCGCTCATGTCGGTGGGTACGAGGATGTGTTCGTAGCCGATGCTGCTGTGCATGAGGTGCCTCCCGTATGGAGTTCAGGAGACACCGAATGGCGCCGCGATGCCGCGACGCGTCTCACGAATGGTGGTGTTATGGCTCGCGAGTGAGCGTGACGGGGACGGCGGTGTGGCGGAGAAGGTAGTCGGTCTTGCTGCCGAGTGGCGAGCGGCGGCCGATGCCTGTGGCGCCCATGACGACGAGGTCGGCGCGATGCTCTTTCACGGCTTCGACGAGCTCGCGCTCGACGATGCCACGACGCACATCGCGCTTCGCTTTGACCGCGCCCTGCACGCTTTCGACTTTCGCGAATTGCTGCTCGATCCAGTCAGCGACCTGGCGATGAAGTTCTTCATCAGTGTCGAATCCATGCAGCCCCGCGCTCATGGCGACGCGCAGGTCGCTGGCTTCGAGGACGGTGACGAAGACGACTTCGGCGCCAAGCTGCGGCGCGAGCTCGCGCACCGCAAAGGCCGCGGCCGCGCACGAGATTTCGGAGAAGTCGACAGGTACGAGAATGCGACTGATCATCGATGGGGAACGGTATCAGATTGGGCTGGGCGGAGGGAGTGGGAGTGCAGGATCGATCGAGGATCTCGTGACGCGAAGCACCTCGCCGGTCAACGGATAAGGTTGTTGCTGAACGTCGTTGGCGACTTTGTCCCGAACGAAGTTCTGAAACTGCGACGATGCGAAGTGGCGCCAGCAGTTCAGGAAATCGCGATTGGGGATTGCGGCGAGAAATGCGCGAATCTGCGGGAGGAGGAGCCGCGCGGCGTCATAGCCATCGTTCATCACGATTACCGCGAATGCATCCGGACCGTCGGTCAATTGAACCGCCATGTCCGCGGAGGCATCGTTGAGATTCGCCGCGGCCTGATCCTGGGCGTCTTCGAACGTGATGCCCCATCGCGACAAGTCTTCGTCTCGAACATACGCATGGGAGGTTTCGAGATCGAGCACCATGCCGATCGAAATGTCGTCTTTGAGCGGCGTTGAGCTCTGATGGACGTACTCAGTGGGCATGAATTGCGGTCGAATGGCATACCGCGCGTCGTGCCAATGACGATTTGTTCGAGTACAGCTTCAGAGAGCTAATCTCGCCGTTGCATCGCGCGTAATTCGGCAGACCGATGACGAACGGATTGGCAAAGCGGTCCGCTTGCAATCCGTCGAACGTCGCTCACGGAGAAAATTGCAGGCGTACACTCATCGCGATGATCGCTCAATCCCTCGGCAATTTCGGCGTGGTGATGTTCGGCGTCGTGTTGACGGTGTTCGTGATCTTCTTTGCGGCGACGCCGATCGTGTGCGGCGTTGCACCGCGTGTCGAATTACCGTTCGCGAATACGGCGGAGCAAATCATCGGAGCCGAAACCGATCTCGATGTCACGATCAAACGCGACGCAATTTTGGTCGGGCGACGGTACGTGACGTCATTTGAGCTCGAGGCGGAACTTCGAAAACTCGCCGAGTTTCAGCGGGATCGGCGCATCCTGATCCGCGCAGACCGCAGCGTGTCTTATGCGGCGGTCGAGCGAACGCTGCGCGCGGCGCGCGCAGCGGGATTCGAACAGTTTTCGCTCATTACGGATTCACATTCGCAGCCGGTCCAATGACCGCGCCGCCCGGCCCGTCGAGTACCTCAGTTTTTCCGATGCGCGGGCTGCAGCCGTTCCCTAACGGCGCTGCGTCGAGATCGACCGACAAATCTTTGCCGGAGCGCAGGTTTACAACCACCCACGCCTGATTCGCAGCGGTGCCGGTATTTTTCTGATCGTCGAGATTGAGATACATCCAGCCGCTCACGGCGCCGGTGGAGTTGTGCGGGAAGAACTCGGCATTGCGGAGGCTCTCGCGTTTTGTCGACGGGAACAGGCGTGGCGTACAGCAGCCAGGAGGATCGGCGAGGCTCTCCGGGGGAAAGCCGGTCGCGTTTTCGTCCTCGTCGAACAGCACGAAATCAGTGATGGTCGCGAGATTCTTTTCATAAGACGCACAATCAGCTCCGGCATTCACCGTCGGCTCGCGCCACACTTTGTAATCCGTCTCGTAATTGCTCGCCGATCCGCCGATCCAGCGCGCGGCGAATACAGACGGCAATGGCTGGCGGCGATCAAACGTCGGTGCGCTCGCGGGCATGTAGCGGCTGTAGAACGTGCGCGCAAACGGAGATTGTGTCTCCGCCGAAACATCGCCCTCGGGGATCGCGCGGATGTGTACCATCGATCCGCCTTCGCTGTAGTTGACTTCCGCGTGCCGTTCGACCTGCTGATAATCGCCTAACAGAACGTTATCGAACGCGAACGACTGGCGAAAACAATCGGCGAAATAAAAGCAGTTACACGTATTGACGACGTCGATCGTCGCATAGCCGACCGCGTTCGGGTGTTCGGCGCCGATCGAATTGCAGCCGGGGAAGGATCCGAACGCCGGGACCTTCCCGCTCATAAACGCCTGCTGCATGCGCACCTTGTAGACGTCCGGGATGACACCAGGCAGATCGTCACAATCGGAGACGTCGATGTCCGAATTTGTTGTCGAATATTCGCCTTTGGGCGAGATATCGCCTCCCGTACCGCGATCCGAACCGATCACCCCGTCGAAGATCACATCCCAAAGATTGATCGATTGCACGTCATATCCGGTGAGATAGACATTGAACTCGATGACTTCGTAGGAGTAATCGGTCCACAATCGCACTCGCGCGATACTTTCCTTGGGGCTCGTGTTCGTAATCGTGAATAACGTGGTCGTCGTGCCGTCCTGCGAGATCTCGAAATACGGCAACAGCAGCGTCGCCGCCGGTAAGGTGGCGATATCGCAGGTGTCGTCATTATTCCGGGTTGCCGCGGCTAACCCGGTAAACGGAAACAACAGGATGAACACGAAGACAATGACTTTGCGCATGGTTCGTGGCCTCACGGATTGATGTCGTCCGCCGGACCAATTGGCAGACCGGTGTGACCTGTCACTTCACTGACGTCAGCGGGCAGCGAACAGCCATTGCCGAGGGCGAAGGCGGTCATGTCGACGGCATAGCGGCCTTCCGCACGCATGGAGGTCACAATCCAGTTCTGACTGGCGTAATCGTCGCGCCAGCAATTATCGAGATTCAGATACGTCCAGCCGCCGATTGCGCCGGCTGTCGGCCGGGGGAAGAATGCGGTATCGGTGACGCGCACCATCGACGTTGCCGGTAGCGTCGGATAGTAAGGAATCGGAGTACAGATCACCTCGCTCGATGCGACGGCTTCGGGATTTTCTTCTTCATCGAACGTCACCGCTTCGATGTATCCGGCGACGTTTTGTGTATACGAGCCACATGGCGCGTTGAGCGTCGTACGTCCTTCGCGCCAGATCTTGAATCGGCCTTGAAAATCCGCGGCGGAGCCATTGACCCAGCGCGCGGCAAACAGAGCGGGAAGCGGCTGCCGGCCATCGAACGTCTGCCTCGAAGAGGGGAGGAAGCGACTGTAGAACGTGCGATGGAACGTTACTTCGTATTGACCGGGATAATTCCGGCGTTCAGATGCGGTCCCACCTTCCGGCACCGCGCGAACATGCACCATGGTATCGCCCTCGGCGAAATTGTTGGCGCTGTCGATTTGCTGATAATCGCCTAACAGAACGTTGTCCCACAGAATGTCCTCTGTGAGATATCCGGCCATGGCGGGATGACGAACGGTACACGAGCGGACGACGTCGACGGTCGCATAGCCCACTGCGTTGTTGTGCTGGCCGCCGACTACATTGCAAGCCGGTGATGATCCGAGCGCGTCGACTTTGCCGGTGGTAAAGGCCTGCTTCATTCGCTGCACATAGACCAGGGGAATGTTGCCGGGCAGCTCGTCGCAGTCGCTGACATCGAGCTTCGGGTTATCGACCGAGAAATCACCGACGTCTGAGATGTCCGTACCAGTACCGAGATCGGGCGCGATGACGCCACGGGCGATGACGTCGAACAAATCGATCGATTGCACATCGTAGCCGGTGAGATACACATTGAAATCGATGACCGGATACGCGTAATCCGTCCACAGCGTGACGTGGGCGATCTGTTCCCGCGGGCTGGCATTCGTGATTGTGAACAGCGTCCGGATGCCGCCGTTTGTGAGATTCACTTCGAAATAGGGGAGCAGCAGCGTGGCAGCCGGTAATACCGAGATATCGCAGGAATCGTCGTTGTTGCGAGTGGGGCTCGCGAGTGCCGTGAATGGGAACAGCAGGATCAAGGCGAGCAGAATGACTTTGTACATGGTTGTCCTCGTCATGGATTGATGTTCCCGGGAGGCGCAATCGCCGGGCCATTAGCAATATTGACTTCCGTCTGACCCAGCGGTGGTGTGCAACCGTTGCCGAGCACGTAGGCGGGCGTATCCGCCGACCAGCGATTTTCAGAGCGCATGGATGTAACGATCCAGTTCTGGCTTGCGAATTCACGAGACGCTTCGTTGTGGAGATTGAAGTAAACCCAGCCTCCAACTGATCCTACGGTTGGGCGCGGGAAAACGGTGGTGTCGACGACAACCGTCAGCGACGTAGCAGGCAACGTGTAGATGGTTTCGATTGGTGTAATGACCTCGCTTGGTGCCGTGCCCTCGGGGTTTTCCTCTTCGTCAAAAATGACGATTTCCGTGAGTCGCGCGGCATTGTTGGGATAAGCGTTACAGGGAGCGGTCGGAGACGTCACTCCCTCGCGCCAGATCTTGTAGCTCGTCTGGAATTCAGCGCTGGAGCCGTTAATCCAGCGAGCGGCGAATAATGCCGGTAACGGTTGCCGGCCGTCGAACGTCGTGTTCGAGCCCGTCTGAAAGCGGCTGTAGAACGTGCGATGAAACTCCGCCGCGTATTCATTGGGATAGTTTCGCCGCTCTGACGCGGATCCGCCCTCGGGCACGGCACGAATGTGGACCATCGTGTCGCTCTCCGAGAAATTTCGACGGCGATCGAGCTGGTGATAATCGCCCATGAGCACGTTGTCCCAGAGGATGTCTTCAGTGAGATATCCCGCCATTGTGGGATTGCGCGTCGTGCAAGAGCGCACGACATCAATCGTCGCGTAGCCGACCGCGTTCGGATGTGTTCCGCCGACCGTATTGCACGCGGGGATTGATCCCAACGCGCCGACCTTGCCGAGCATGAACGCGTTCATCATGCGCAGGACGTAGACATTGGGGATCTGGCCCGGCAATTCGTCGCAAGCTGTCAGGTCGAGCTTCTCATTGTCGATCGAGAAATCGCCGACGTCGGATATGTCTGTTCCAGTGCCGAGCTCGGGAGCGATGATGCCCCGCATGATGATGTCGTGCAGGTTAATCGGCTGCACGTCGTAGCCGGTGAGATAGATGTTGAAGTCGATGACGGGATAGCTGTAGTCGGTCCACAGCGTGACGTGCGCGATCTGTTCTTCGGGACTGGCGTTGGTAATCGAAAACACCGTGGTGAGGTTGCCGTCCTGGCTTACCTCGAAATACGGCAGGAGCAACGTTGCGGCCGGAAAGACCGCCACATCGCAGGAGTCATCGTTATTGCGAGTCGGTGAGGCGAGGAGAGGCAGCGATGCGAGACAGCAGACCAGGAGCAGGGCGACGCGAGCGAATCCGGCCATAGTGGCCCTCCCGCGTCGCAATTTATGGCGTTAACGCATAAGCGTCAAGGATTATTTTGTGTAGATGCACTACGTGACAACATGTTGAGTCATGTGAATTTGGAAGAATAGCGTCGCGTAGGCGGAGCGGTCCCGCCGAAAACCAAGTATGCCATAGCGGCATGCGGTTATTTGGTGAGATAGCGCAACGCCCGCTTGAGGAGTGCCGAGAATTCAGCATCCGCACCAAGCTCGCCGCGCGCCTTCTGCAGCGCGACTTCGGCGTCTTTCGGCCGGTAGCCGAGGTTGACGAGCGCCGATTGCACATCGTCGTCGACGGAGACTCGCGATGGCGTGACCGCCGTTGCCGCGGCAGGCGTGATGACGAGCTTGTCGCGTAATTCGAGGCAAATGCGCTCCGCGGTTTTCTTCCCGACGCCCGGAATCGTCGAGAGTTTGCGCACGTCATTGCTGCCGACGGCTTCCGCGAGATCCGCGGCATCGATGCCACTGAGAATCTTCTGTGCGAGCGTCGGACCGATGCCCGAAACGGAGATCAGTTTCTCGAACGCCATTTTCTCGTCGCCGCTCGCGAAGCCATAGAGCGACAGGGCGTCTTCCCGCACGTGCGTATAGATTTCCAGCTCGACGTCCCGCTTTCCTTCGAGGCGGTAGTACGTCGAGAGAGAGATGTGCACTTCATAACCAACGCCGTTGGTCAGAACCAATGCGCGCGTGGCGTCGAGTTGGCGGAGCGTGCCGGAAAGGTAGCCAATCATGAAATTGAAAATTGAGAATTGAAAATTGAAAAAGCTGCGAATGGACGGGCGGCGTTTTTGCGGCGATGCATGTGCGGTAAGCGAATTTTCAATTCTGCATTTTCAATTCTCAATTCGAATTCGAACCACATGAAATTGAAAATTGAGAAT
>JBQCJC010000438.1:0-2654 GCA_051953135.1 Thermoanaerobaculia bacterium
AGCGCGGAGCGAAGAAAAGTGTGCGGCATTGAAGAAGGGTAGCATTGGGGTGGTAGTCGGTAGTCGGTAGTCAGTAGTCGGGAGGCCACCGCCCACCCACGTGCTGGAGTTGCCTGGAGTTGCCCCGCATTAGTGGACACCTGAAGATTGGAGGGTGACCACGATGAAGAAGACCAAGAACCGATACCACGCCGAGTACGCCGAAGAGTTTCGCCGACAGATCGTAGAACTGGTGCGGAAGGGCCGGAGAGTGGCCGAGCTTTCGCGGGAATTCGCTGTGTCGCCGCAGGCAATCCGGAACTGGGTGCATCAGGCGGACATCGACGAAGGGCGTCGAGAGGACGGGCTGACCACGGTGGAACGGAACGAGCTGAATCAACTTCGTCGCGAGAATCGACAGTTGAAGGAAGAGCGTGAAATCCTAAAAAAAGCCGCGGCCTGGTTCGCACGGGAAACCAACTCGGTACCGAACGGATCTTCCAATTCGTGAAAGCGAACCAGGCCTGCCACGCCGCAGCCACGATGTGTCGGGTGCTGGAGGTGTCGAGCAGCGGTTACTACGCGTGGCTCAAGCGTGTTCGATCGAAGCGGCGAGTCGAGGACGACATTCTTAGAAAGAAGGTTCAAGTCATCTACTGGTGGTCGCGAGGAACGTACGGAGCGCCACGGATTCACCAGGAGTTAAAAGCATCAGGTAAAGAGGTGGGACGAAAGCGCGTAGCCCGGCTGCTGCGCGAAAGCGGCCTGGTAGCAATCAGTCGACGCAAATGGATTCGCACGACGGTGAGCAATCGCTCGGTAAAACCGGCCGAGGATCTGGTCGATCGGCGATTCACTGCAACAGGCCCGAATCAACTCTGGGTTGCGGACATCACCTATGTGCCGATTGCGGTGGGCGGCTTTCTCTATCTGGCCGTGGTCCTCGATGCCTGGAGCCGGCGGATTGTCGGCTGGTCGATGCAGACCCACTTGCGGACCGAGTTGGTTACGGCAGCTCTGGAGATGGCACTCCGGCAACGAAAACCACCACAGGGAGTCATTCATCATTCCGATCAGGGATGTCAGTACACCTCGATCGAGTTCGGCAGCCGCTGCCGTAAGGCCGGCGTTCGTCCGTCGATGGGATCCGTCGGAGACTGCTTTGACAACGCCATGTGCGAGAGCTTCTTTGCAACCTTGAAATCCGAAATGATCAACCGATACCGCTTTCGCGTCGCCGCCGAAGCAACGGCTGCGATCTTTGAGTTTATCGAGGGCTGGTACAACCGCCAGCGTCGGCATTCCTCGATCGACTATCTTTCACCGAATGCGTTCGAACGCCGCCATCGCTCGCGTCCACGCAACTCTGCAACTGTCCACTGAATCGGGGCAACCTCAGTGCGAGTAGCGAAGCCGTTCTCCCGACTACCGACTACCGACTACTGACTCCCGCGAAACCAATGCACCTCTCCCCTCACCAGGCACGCGCCCTTCTCATCTCCCACCTCTCCCTCGACCGTCCTATCGGTCGTGGTGCGAGTGGTACGCGCAAGTTGCTCGAGCGGCTTCGTTGCATTCAGCTCGATCCGCTCGATGTGATCGGGACGAATGCGGATCTCGTCGTGATGGCGCGGGTCGATGATGTTTGTCGCGGCGATGTGTGGCGGCATCTGTTTCCGCGATATGCGTTCGAGCATTTCGCGAAGGAACGTTGCATTCTTCCGGCGCGCGCGTTCGCGAATTACCGCGAGCAGGGACATGCGGCGCAGACGCCGTGGTGGCGTCATGGCGAGCGCGAGTCGCGCGTAGCGAAGGCGCAGGTCGATGCGGTGCTCGATGAGATTCGCGAGCGTGGTCCGCTCACCGCGCGCGAGCTCACGGATCATGGCTCGGTGACGCCGATCGACTGGTCCGGCTGGACCGGCACATCGAAAGCCACGACGATGGCGCTCGAGATTCTGTGGACGCGCTGCGATGTCGTGGTCGCGGGTCGCACGGAATCGCGCGAGAAGATCTACGACATCCCCCAGCGCGCCCTCGGCAATCTCGGCGTCGTCGCAGACGATTTCTGGAAATGGGCGTTGCTCGAACGCGTCGAAGCCGCGGGCCTGCTCACGCGCGCGGGCGGCGCGATGTGGTCGATGCTGAGTAGCGTGCGCACCTCGCCGCTTATCGATGCACTCATCGCGAGCGGAGAGCTCGTCGACGTGACGATCGAAGGAACATCACGCCGTTATCTCGCGAAGCCGTCGTTCCTGAAACACAAGCCTCGCTACGATGATCGCGTTCGGATTCTCGGCCCACTCGATCCGCTGCTGTGGGACCGCGAGCTCGTGCGCCACATCTTCGACTTCGAATACGTGTGGGAAGTCTACAAGCCCGCGCATCAACGCAAGTGGGGCTGGTATGTCTGTCCGCTCCTCCATCGCGATCAGCTCATCGGTCGCATCGACGCGCGCATCGAGAAGAACACGATGATCGTGCGCAAAGTGTGGATGGAAGAAGGATGCGAAGACATCGCGATCGACGATGCGCTCGCGCGCCACGCGGAGTTGTGTGGCGCGAAGAAAGTGCGGATGCCGAGAAAGAGAAAAAGTGGCGCGGGGGGGGGGGTGTCCCCCGCGGGCGTTGTTTTTCCGCCGGGGGGGAGGCGCCGCCGGCCCCCCGAGATACCG
>JBQCJC010000439.1:0-15323 GCA_051953135.1 Thermoanaerobaculia bacterium
GCCGGGCTGAGAGCCCGCCGCTCCATTACGACGCGGCGCTGAACTCGACGCCCGGGTTTTCTTTCTGCGCGTACTCGAGCTCCCACTCGGAGGTGAAGAGCACGACGGCGCGTTCATTCCGATCCGTGGCCACGCGCGCACGCGACGACAGCGTCATGCGCGCGACTTCATCGACATCGCGATCGACCCAGCGCGCGAGCTTGTACGGCAGATTCGTGAGCGTCGTCTCGACGTTGTATTCGGTCTCGAGTCGTGACGCGAGCACATCGAACTGCAGCTCGCCGACGACCGCGAGAATCGGCTCGCTGCGCAATCCGTCGTGAACGACGAAGACCTGCATCGCGCCTTCTTCCTCGAGTTGCTCGAGTCCTTTTTGAAACTGCTTCTGCCGCGTGACCTGCTTCGCGCGCAATGTCGCGAAGTGCTCGGGTGCGAAGCGCGGGATGCGATCGAACTCGATCGGATCAGCGGAAGAAACGGCGTCGCCGATTTGAAAGAGACCGGGATTGACGAAGCCGATGACGTCGCCGGGGTACGCGCGATCGATGGTCTCGCGCTCCTGCGCGAAGAGACGATGCGGACGCGTCATGCGCACTTCGCGCTTGAGGCGCGCGTGATGCACGCTCATGTCTTTCTCGAACACACCGGAGGTGATGCGCATGAACGCGAGACGATCGCGATGGCGCTTGTCCATGTTCGCCTGAATCTTGAACACGAAACCGGTGAAGGTCGGATCGAATGGCGAGATCTCGAAGTCTTCACCTTTCGCTTTCGCGTGACGCGGTGATGGCGGTGGCGCGAACTCGATCACGGCGCGCAGGAAGGGCTCGACGCCGAAGTTGTTCACGGCGCTGCCGTAGAAGACCGGAATCACGCGGCCGTATTCGAACTGCTTGCGATCGAATGCCGCGCCCGCGCCTTCGAGCAGTTCCGCGGCATCGCGCAGATCGCGCCACGCGTTCGGGCCGATCGCGTCTTCGAGATTCGGATCGTCGAGACCGCTGACGGTCATCGGCGCAACGGACGCGCCGTGTTTCGTGCGCTCGAATCGCAACACTTGCTGATGGCGCAGATCGAAGACGCCCTGAAACGTTGGGCCATCGCCGATCGGCCAGTTCATCGGCACGGCTGAGACTTTGAGCTCGCGCTCGATCTCGCTGAGCAGCTCGAACGGATCTTTCGCGGGCTGATCGAGTTTGTTGACGAAGCAGAGGATCGGGATATGCCGCATGCGGCAGACTTCGAAGAGCTTGCGGGTCTGCGGCTCGATGCCTTTCGCGCCGTCGAGCACCATGACGGCGCTGTCGGTCGCAGCGAGCGTGCGGTACGTGTCCTCGGAGAAGTCCTGGTGGCCGGGCGTGTCGAGCAGGTTCAGGACGGAGCCTTCGTACTCGAACTGCAGGACGGTGGAGGTGATCGAGATGCCGCGCGTCTGCTCGATGGCCATCCAGTCCGACGTGGTGTGGCGCTGCTGTTTGCGCGCGCGCACGGAGCCGGCCTCTTCGATCGCGCCGCCGTAGAGGAGGAGCTTCTCGGTGAGGGTCGTTTTGCCCGCGTCTGGATGCGAGATGATCGCGAACGTCCGGCGCCGGGCTACTTCGCGCGGGAGCTCATCCTGAAGATCGACGGCTGCTGTCATGCGGCGAGAGGAACAGCGAAGAGGGCGGGCATCATCCCGAGGGGGCGTTAAGTGCTGGCGATTGGGGTGTTTCGCGAGTACGAGCGATGAGAGATGAGTGATGAGTGATGAGTGATGAGTGATGAGTGATGAACTGTGTCGCGAGAGCAACGCGCGTTTTCATGGCGTCATGTCGACGACGCGCTGCTCTCGGGACGCCGTTCATCGTTCATCGCTCATCGCTCATCATTCATCACTCATCACTCGCCTCTCTAGTGCCTCTTCGAGAACAACCTCATCTCACTCGAATACCGTGACTCGGTGGGCGCGAGTTGTTGTGCGGCGCCGTAGTGCGCGGCGGCGGCGCGGCGGTCGCCCATCGCTTCGCACACGGCGCCGAGGTTGTAGCGCAGCGGGGCGGAGCGCGGTTGCGCGACCATCGCTTTCTCCCAGATTTTGCGTGCCTCGCTCAATTGATCCGCGTTAATCATCGCGTAGCCTTCTTCGAAGGCCGGCGCGGTCTCATCGAGTGCAATCGTTTCTCGCACTTTGCGGGGCGTGATTTTCTCGGATGCGCTCAACGCGGCGTATCGCGCGGCTTGCGCGTAGGCGATCTCGCGCTCGGCATTCGTCAGCGTCTCGGCGCGCGGCGATGTGCCTTCGCCTTTCGCGTAGAACGTCGATTGATACTTCATGACGTTCGACAGCACGTCGATGCGCGCGGTGCAGGTGACGTCGATCCAGTGCTGGTTGCGCTTCACGCGATTGCCGTCGACGTCGCGCGTGCTGCCTTCGCCGCTGCGCTCGATCGCCTCGCATTTGTAGTTTTTGATCGCGAGGTACGCATCCGCGGCGCCGGTGCCTTGTCGCAAATCGTGCGCACGAAAGAAGCCGGAGTGCGTGAGCTCGTCCTTCATCACGCCGACGAAGATTTCGATCGATGCGTGATCGCCAATGGCCTGGACGATGGCGACGTCCTCGGCTTTGCCGAGGGAATGCGTGGCGGAAACGGTGCGCACGAAGGTGATGCGAGGAGACACCGCGAACAGCTCCGGCGCGAGGATTGAGAGTCCGAGCACGAGCAGTGCGCGCGAGAAGACACGAAATGTGTTGCGCATGGGCCCGCCGGAATCTTACGCCGAATTACACGCCCGAGTAGAATCCGCCGCGCATGCAACTCAACGTGACCAGCGAGATCGGCCGGCTGAAGAGCGTTCTCGTACATCTGCCCGGCCGCGAGATCGACCTGATGATCCCGCCGATGATGGCGCAGCTTCTCTTCGACGACATCCTCTACGGACAGGTCGCGCGCGAAGAACATCGCCGTTTTCAGCAACTCATTCGCTTCATCGCCGACGAGGTTTTCGAGTTTCAGGATCTGCTCGAGGAAGTGCTCGACAATCCCGAAACGAAAACGCGCATCGTTCGCGATCTCGCGAAGCGCAACGGCCTCGGGCGCAAGCTCGTCGGCTGGCTGCTCGAACAGCCCGCTGCCGCACTGGCGGAGGTGCTCATCTCCGGAATTGCGAAAGAGACGAAATCCGGCGAGCTGCCGCAATTCGATCTCTTCCCGATTCCGAATCTCTTCTTCATGCGCGATCCGCAGATTGTCCTCGGCGATCGCGTCGTCGTTTCGTCGATGGCCACGCAGGCGCGCAGACGCGAGTCGCTGTTGTCGAAGTACGTCTTCGAAAATCACCCGCACTTCGCGAACGAGAATCCGTTCTGGGTCGACTTCATGGCGCACGAGCCCGAACGGCCGATGGCGCGCAACGTTCCGACGCTGGAAGGCGGCGACGTGCTCGTGCCACGCCGCGATCTGTTGCTCGTCGGCGTCACGGAGCGCACGAACAAAGCGGGCGTCGAAGCGTTGATTCGCTCGCTGAAGGCCGCGAATGCCGGCGTGACGAGCGTGATCATCGTGGAGATTCCGCGGCATCGCTCGTTCATGCATCTCGACACGATCTTCACGTTCATCAATCACCACGAGTGTCTGATGTATCCGCCGGTGTTGTTGCCGAGCGGCAGTCAGGCGGCGAAGGTGACGACGGTCGATCTGACGAAGAAACGCACGGAAGCGTATTCGGAGCAGAAGTCGCTGCTCGCGGCGCTGAAGAAAAAAGGATTCGATCTCGAACCGATTTACTGCGGCGGCAACAGCGCGGTCGATCAACAGCGCGAACAATGGACCGATGGTGCGAATGCGTTCGCGCTCGCGCCCGGAATCATTCTTCTGTACGAGCGCAACGTGCGCACGGCGGAAGCGCTGTCAAAGAAGGGCTATCACATCGTCTACGAAGACGATCTTCTCCTCGGCCGCACGGAGCTCGAGACGTGGACCGACAAGAAGTACGCGTTGCAGATCGCGGGCAATGAGCTCTCGCGTGCGCGTGGCGGTCCGCGTTGCATGACCATGCCGCTGCAGCGCGAGGAGCTTTGATTGAGTCAACAGAAACTCGCCGTCGTCGCGTTCGGCGGCAACGCGTTGTTGCGCCCTGAGGATCGCGGAACGCAGGAAGAACAGATCGCGCGCGCGAAGCAGGCCGCGCGATGGCTCGCGGAGATCGTTCGCTCCGGCTACAAGTTGATCGTCGTGCACGGCAACGGACCGCAGGTCGGCAACATCCTCATCCAGGCCGAAGAAGCATCGACGAAGATTCCGCCGCAAACGCTCGACGTGTGTGGCGCGCAGACGCAGGGCGCGATCGGGTTTCTTCTGCAGCAGGCGATTCGCAATCGACTCGAATCAATCGGCATCGGCGGTGAGGTCGCGACGGTGTTGACCGAAGTCGAAGTCGATGCGAACGATCCCGCGTTCAAACGACCGACGAAACCGATCGGCCCCTTCTTCACGCGCTATCGCGCCGAGTCTCTCGAGCGCGACCTCGGCTGGACGATGCGTGAAGATGCAGGACGCGGATGGCGCCACGTCGTGCCGTCGCCGCGACCGCTGCGCATTCTCAATCTGCAAACGATCTCGCACATGCTCGACACCGCGACCGTCGTCATCGCGGCAGGCGGCGGTGGCATTCCGGTGGTGAAAGGCCGCGATGGTCAGTGGCGCGGCATCGAAGCGGTGATCGACAAAGATTTCGCATCCGCGAAACTCGCGACGGATCTCGATGCGGATCTCTTCATCATCCTCACCGGCGTTTCGAAGATCGCGCTGGATTTCGGTAAACCGACGCAGCAGTTCCTCTCACGCATGACCGTTGCGGAAGCGGAGAAGCATCTCGCCGATGGTCAATTCCCCGCGGGCTCGATGGGACCGAAGGTCGAGAGTGCGATGCAGTTCGCGAAGACGTCGAAGAAGGAAGTGCTCGTGACGGACGTCGATGTGTTGCGCGAAGCGTTGGAAGGAAAAGACGGAACGCGAATCGTTCCCTAATCCAGCAACTGAATCCCGCCCGTTTGCGGTTGCGTGGGTGCGGGCGCGGGTGGTGCGCCGATCGGCAGCGACAACAACAAATCCGTATCCGTTCTGCGATCCGCGGTGAAGCCGATTACGAGCACGCGATTCGGCGGCTGCACGTACGAATACGGCTGGCCCCACGGATCCTTCAACAACTTCTCGTTGATGTAGTGCGGTGCGAGCTCCGAAAGCTCGCGAGGCGTGCGGCCGTGCACGTCGTTGAAACGTTCCACCGCGGCGCCGATCGCCTGAATGCGCTGCATCGAAATCGCTTTGCGCATTTCTAAAACCGACGACAAGCCGCCGGTGAGCGGACGCAGGCTGTTCAGCGGATTCCTGATCGATGTCACGAGCGACGCGAGTGCGAGCGCGACGACGATGATCACGAGCGGCAGCGGTACCGGCGTCTCGGCGACTTCCGTCTCATCCACCGGTGTCGCTTGCGCCACGACCGCGGCTGCGCTTTGTCCGCGCACTTCTTCGATGAGATCGCGCGTGAGCAATTCGTACAGCGCCTTGTTCGTATCGAACTCGGAAAGGCGCGCTGCTTCGACGATGTCGTTGACGGTCATCGTGCCGTCGACGAGGTCGTAGATCGACTTCTCTTCCTGTGAGATGCGAATCGAATCGCCGAAGCCTTTGCGCTTGCGCGATGAGCCGCCATCGAAATCGATTTCGTCGGCTTCGTCCGCACCGACGACCACGATCTCCTGGTCCGTCAGCTTCTTGCGGAAGACCATGTCGTACGAGCGGATGCGCTTCTCGATGATCGGCCATTCGTCGATCATCCGCGCGCCTTCCATCAGGATCGACTCGGCCGTGATCGGCACGACGTGATCGCGGTCGTACTCGATCGTCGTTTCCTGCGAGAAGTGGTAGTCGCCGTCTTTCCAGCGGAAGAGGCGATACACGATCTGCATGATCTGCAGTTGGATCGCCTCGCGCAGGGAGTCCTGCGAAATGATTCCGTAGTGCGTGAGGATGAAGCCGAGTCGCTGCAGCGTCTCTTTCTGAATCTCGAGCGCGCGATTCAGTTGGTCCTGCGTGAGGAAGCCGGTGCGAATGAGAACGGTGCCGAGGCGATTCTCGAGGCGGCGATTCAGTGAGTCGGCGCCGACGACTTTGCCGTCGAGAAAAGTGACGGTCACGGTGTCGTCTTTGCCGCGCAGTGTCAGCACACCGGTCTTTCGCTGCAGACCGATCAGCTGAAAGATGTCCGCGAGACTGAAGTCTCTGAGAGTGCCTTCGAGTGCCATCTATGCCGCCGACCTCCGGCGGTAAACCGGGAGCGAGAATGTGAGCCAGATGACGATCGCAATCGCAATCGCCGCGATGCGCACGAGCAATTGCGCGACGTCCGCGGACGGTCCGATCGCCGGCGCGAGTCTGCCGATGAGAATCGCCGTCGCCACGAAGAGCGAGAAGAGGAACACGCCGATCATGCCCGACGTCGTACGGCCTTCGAGCATCTGCGCGGAGCCCGGGAGGAACGTCGCGAAGAGTTTGTTGCGCCGCGTCATCGCGGCGTGATGATCGCCGACCTCTTCGAGCTTCTTGCGTTTCGTGTCGAGTGAAACGCCGTCGCGCTTGAGGTAGATGTGAATGCACTGCGTGCAGTACGTCGTGCTTTCACGCGACGACTTGCAGCGATGACAGAACGTGCGTCCGCACTTGATGCACGCGTTCGCGAATCCGGTGCGGCGGCGCATGGACCACAGCGCGAGCGCGAGCAGAATCGCCGCGACCGCGCCGATCGTCAGCGGATTCGAAGCCGCTTTCAATGGATCGAACGATGAGTAGTTGCCGAACAGTGCGCGCGCCGCGGGTCGCTGCGACATCTCTTCCGTCACGTCCCACGCTTCAGAAATCGGCGGGCTGTACATGACGACTTTTTGCGACGGCGGTGTGCGCGTGAGTCGTTCGACGAACGAGGAATCAACGTCGCGCGCCTGCTGGAGCATGTCGCCCTGCACGCGATAGTTGTACGTCTCGCCCGCGGCGACGGAGTGGTTGTAGAACGCGGCCGCGAGTTTCGGCTCGCCGCGCTGCGCTCGTTCGTATTCAGTGATCGCGGCGGACCACTCATTGTTGAACGCGAAGAGATTGCCGAGGTTCACGTGCGCGCCGGCGTAGCGCGGGCGAAGCTCGATCGCACGGCGATAGTGCAAACTCGCCTGATCGTCGAGACCTTCGAATACCTGGAGATTGCCGATGAGCACGTGCAGTGTCGGATGATCGGGAACGACCGCGATCAACTCCTGCAATCGCCGCAGCGCCTCGGGGTTGTACGCCTGCGCTTCGCTCGCGATTGCAGCCATCACGACCGGACTATCGACTGCGGCCGCAGAGTGCGCGGACCAGTCGATTGCAACCGGTGCGAGCGCGACGAGCAGCAGTAGCACGATGATCGCGATGCGCTCGCCTGCGCCCGCGTATCCGAAGAAGATCGCGAGCCAGTAGAACACGAGCCACATCGGACCAAGCCACAGGAACACGGGAAGAAACAGCAGTGCGAACGCGAGCACCGAGACGGTGCCGCCGCTCATCCACGAGCCGAGCACTTCGCGGAAGTCGTGCGCCATCGAGCGTCCGTAGCGAATGAAGAGCGCGATGGCGAGAAGCATCGCGGTGACTGCGATCGCGATCGCGGCGACGATCATGAGATCGGCGCGGCTCAGTACGCGCGAGCGATAGTTCGCGGCGAGCTTGGCGAATCCGCCGAGTGCGAGCTTGATCGCGGTCGGCCAGTCATTCGCGCGCATCGCGCGATCGGCTTCGCTGAACGCGACGGATGGTGAGCGGCCATCGAGCTGCGTCATCGCGCGCTCGGACCACTTCCGCAAATCCGGATTCGTGTTCCCCGATTCGCTGGCCATGCCCGCGGCCGCGGATGCGTATTGCGGAAACGTCTTGATGCCGTACGCCTTCGCTGCCGCGGTGATCGAGGAGAGTTGTTCGTCGGCGGTTTTGAAATCGCCTTCGCGCGCGGCGCTCGTGGCTTGCGGCCAGATGTCGCGCGGTGCGAGTTGCTGTTGCGCGAACGCGTTGCCTGCCGTCAGGAAGACGGTCAACAGCAGCGCGGCGACAGCGAAGCGTTTCATCAGATGTTTTTCGTGCGCTGTACGTACGCGAGCTTCAGCTCGCCGAGGTGCGCGTCGAGAAAGTCTTCCTCTTCGATCGAGAGATTACCCGCGGTTTTTTCTTTGAGCATGGTCAGGATATCGATCATCTGCCGTGCGGCAGCCGGTTCCGGTTTCGCCTGCGGCGAGTACGGATTGCGGAGCATGCCCAGCGACATGTACGCCTGCATGATGAGCGATTCGAGAAAATGCGCGAACGGAGTGCCGGGATTCGTCGCGCGATCTTCCGCGCTTCGCTCCGGACGCTCCGCTTTTGAGGTCTCCGCCGGTTTCGGCTCAGCCTTTGGCGTTTCCGCCGGTGCTGCGGCCGCGGCCGGTGCCGCGTGAATCTCGTTTTTGAACTCGTCTTTGATCTCGCCGTCGGCCGTGAAGATCCGCTTGTCCGTGACCTTCAGCTCCTTCGGCGCCTTTTTGTCAGTCGACAAGACCGCCTCCCGCCCGATGTCGTGTGAAATCAAGAGCTTGAGATCTTAGCTTAGTTTCCGTCGAAAAACGTGCGACGGGACCGCTTCGGCGCATGGGCTGCAAACGATATCAGAGAGCCGCGGCACCCGGTTAGAGTGCTGTTAGAGTGCGCCGCGCCGATGAAGATTTTTCAGATCCTCGAGTTCAATCAATTCAACACCGGCTCCGTGCATCAGATGTTTCAAGCCGCGGTTGGTTTGCGCGAGCGCGGGCACGACGTCACGATCATCAGCAAACCTGATTCCGTGCTGGAAGCGAAAGCGCGTGAGAACGGTGTCGATTTCCGCGCGTTCCGTTTCCGAAATCAATTCGACCTCGGCACGATTCGCGGCCTGCAGCGGTTGATTCGCGAGAAGCGGCCCGACGTCATTCATGTCCACAAAGGCATCTCGCATGCGCTCGCGCTCGCTGCAACGTGGCGTGATCGCGTTGGCGCATTCGTGGTGAATCGCGGCGTGTCGTTTCCACTCGATCTCTGGAATCGCGGCAAGTACCGCACGAAGCGCGTCGATCGCGTCGTGACCGTGTGTCAGCAGATCAAAGACGTGATCGTCGAAAGCGGCAAGCTACCCGAGAGCAAGGTGCAGGTCGTGTTCGCGGGAACGGATGTGAATCACTTCGATCCATCGAAGTGGGATGCGCGCGCATTTCGTCGCGAGAAGAACATTGCGGATGATCGCTTCGTCGTCGCGCAGGTTGGTGTGCGCGATTGGAAGGGATGGAAAGAGCTCGTCGATTCCGTGAGCGACGTGCTGCCGAAACATCCGCGCGTGCATCTGCTGCTGATCGGATGTCGCAACGAAAATGAGAAGAATGAAGTGCTGGCGTATGCGCGCGAAGTGGGCGTCGAGAACTCGGTGAGTGCGATCGAATATCGCACCGACATGCCGAACG
Source organism: Thermoanaerobaculia bacterium (assembly GCA_051953135.1). Lineage (GTDB taxonomy): Bacteria > Acidobacteriota > Thermoanaerobaculia > Gp7-AA8 > Gp7-AA8 > QHVT01. The sequence continues at coordinate 9,530 of JBQCJC010000439.1, forward strand.
TGTTCGCGTCGTGTGATGTCGTCGTCGATGCGTCGTGGGCCGGCACCGGAATCACCGGCACGATTCGCGAGGCGATGGCGATGGAGAAGCCGGTCATTGCGACGAACGCGGGCGGCAACGGCGAACTGGTGACGTCGAAGGAAGTCGGGTGGCTGATTCCGATGAAGGATCGCGCGGCGCTGACGAACGCTCTGCTCGATGTCATCGAGCATGAAGAGAGAAGTGCGCAGGTCGCGAAGAATGCAAGGACGCACGTCGTGAAGGGCTACTCGAAGGAGTTGCGGATCTCGCGATTAGAGGAGTTGTATCAGTCAATCCTAAGTGGAGCGGCGGGCTCTCAGCCCGCCGGTTGATTTCGACAGGCTAAGAGCCTGTCGCTCCACTTCGAAGGAGGTCCACCTTTGTTCCATCCTCGAGATCGATCCGCATCTCCTGATACGTCCACACACCATTCGACCTCGTGCCGCGCACGTGCGCACCTGCCTTCGCCTTCGGACCTTTGATCGTGAACGAGACGTCGATGCTGCCGTTCGTGTTGTCGGCGTTCAGATTACCGAGGTAAAGCCAGCCGCTGTGCATCGGCGCGCCGAGGGTGGTGATGACTTGCGGATTTGCACGCGCGCGCTGCAACGTCTCTTCAATTGGCGTCGAGTGACTGAATGCCGTGGCAACGATTGCGTAAATCGCCGCGACGAACACGACGATCGCGACGAGACATCCACTACAACCGGTCGCAATCCAGAACAGCGGACCGCGTCCTTCCTTCAACGGCGGCGGCGGGTTGTAAGGCGGCAGCGTGGTCATGATGACGCGAGAACGTTCACGTGCTCGGCGACGCTGGCGGTGAGACCTTCGAGGTCATATCCACCTTCGAGCAGCGAGAACACGCGGCCATTACACCACCGCTGCGCCGCTTCGGTCATGCGCTGCGTGATCTCGCGATAGCCCTGCTCCGTCACGCGCATTCCGCCTAACGGATCGCGTTTGTGTGCATCGAAGCCCGACGACAACAGAATCGCGTGCGGTTTGTAGTCATCGATGATGCGCACGATCACGTCTTCCGTCGCGCGCAAAAACGCGGCATCGCCTTCGCCCGCATGGACCGGAATGTTCTTCGTGAATCCACGGCCAGCGCCTTCGCCGATCTCATCGTCCGCGCCGGTGCCGGGATAAAACGGATAGCGATGAATCGACGCGTAGTACACGTCGTCGCGCGACTCGAAGAGATGCTGCGTGCCGTTGCCGTGGTGCACGTCGAAGTCGTAGATGAACACGCGCTCGATGCCGGGCTGTTCGCGCAGCCATTCCGCGACACATGCGATTGTGTTGAAGAAACAGAATCCCATCGCGTTCGCGCGCTCCGCGTGATGTCCTGGCGGACGTGCAATCACGAACGCGCGATCCGATGCGCCGCGCGACCAGATGTCTTCTGCTGCAGCGAGCGACGTTGCAACCGCTGCTTTCGCCGCGGCATACGAAGCCGATGAGATCGGATTGTCGATCGAGTGAAAGTAGCGATAGCCCGCGCGCACGGAATCTTCGAGCTCGCGGTCGTAATCGGTCGAGTGCACCTTCGCGATGATGCGGCTCGTTTCAGGATGCACGTCGACGTCGCGAATCAATGCATTCTGCTGTCCCGCGCGATTTACGCCATCGACCGCGGCATCGAGTCTCGCGGGGCGTTCGGGGTGATCGAATCCGGTGTTGTGCCGGTGAAAAACGGAGTTCGTGTAAATCTTCAACATCGGGTGTTCGCGACTATGATGCCGTGCGAGTGAAGCGCATCCTACAACTCACGGCCATTGCCGCCCTCACGGTTTTCTTCCTCTGGCTCTTCCTGCGAAACGCGAACCTGTCCGACGTCGGAGCGATCCTGCGCCGTGCGTCGATCGAGTGGGTGCTGGCGGGATTCGTCGTGAATTTCTCCGCGCTGCTGCTGCGCACGGCTCGCTGGCGCACGATCCTCGATCCCGACAATCCGCCGCCATACTTCGCGACGTTGTTCGCAAACACCGTCGGCTACATGTTGTCGATCGTGCTGCCGATTCGCGCCGCGGATTTTGCGCGTCCGGCACTGCTCGCGCGACGCACGAATCATCGATTCTCCGGCGCATTGGGAACGGTATTGACGGAGCGCGTGCTCGATCTCGCGAGCATCCTCACGATGTTCGTGATCTTCGCCGCGCTGCGCTGGAACGAGTTCTCACACGATCCGCAAATCGCACGCTGGTTTTACATCGTGCGCGCCGGTGCGATCGCGTCGGCGTTGATTCTCGCGGCGCTGATCTTCTTTCTCGTCGGTCTTTATTTTTCTCGCGAGCGCATTCGCCGCTGGCATGAAGCGCTTGGACGCATCGTGCCGAAACGCTTTCACAGTTCGTGGATGCATTTCTTCGATTCGTTCACCGAAACGCTTTCCATTGCGCACCATCCGCGCGCGTTATTCAAAGTGCTGTTGTGCACTGTGGGTGTGTGGGCGTGTCTTACGTCGCAGTTCTGGTTCGCAACGAAAGCGATCGCTCACCCGTTGGCGTATGACTCGAGTTTCTTCGTTACTGGTGTGACGACGGTCGGGCTCGCGATTCCCACACCTGGCGGCATCGGCGGGTTTCATAAAGCGTGTCAGTTGGTGTTGACGCGCTTCTATCAATTCAGCGTCGACTCCTCGGTCGCGGTCGCGGTGCTGTTTCATTTGATCGGAACACTGCCGGTGTTGTGTTTCGGATTGTTTTTGTTTGCGACGAGCGGCGTGAAGTTGAAAGACGTAAGGGCCGAGAGAGCGGACGAGTTGTAAACCGTTTTCCCCTCGGCGCCCGGCCCTTTGGCCCTCGGCCCTTACAACGTGATATACCGCCGCCGCTATGCGGTGCCCTTACTGCGCGAATCCTGAAGACCGCGTGGTCGACTCGCGCGAGAGTCGGGAAGGCGATGTCATTCGTCGTCGCCGCGAGTGTGCGCGTTGTGAGCGTCGCTTCACGTCGTACGAAAAAATCGAGTTGCCGACGTTTCAGGTCGTCAAGCGCGATCAACGCCGCGAACCGTATGACCGTACGAAGCTCATGCGCGGGTTACAGATCGCCTGTCGTAAACGTCCCGTGCCGCAGGCGGAATTGGAACGAATCGCAGACACCATCGAGTCAGTGATGGCCGACACGTCGGAGCGCGAAATCTCTTCGCAATCTCTGGGAACGATGGTGATGGAACGTCTGCGCGACCTCGATCCGGTCGCGTATGTGCGATTTGCGAGCGTGTATCGCCGATTCGAAGATGTGGATGCTTTCGTGAAGGAGCTTCACAAGTTGAGGTAGTGGGGTGGCGGGAACAGCCATTGCAGCAGGAACGCTGGCCCGTCCCCGGAGAGTGCAGAGATGACTGACGCGAACGAAACCGCGAAAGAAGAAGCAATCAAGATCCCCGATGTCCTTCCGGTCCTGCCGCTCAAGGATCTGGTGATCTTTCCATTCATCATCGTCCCGCTGTCAGTCTCGCGGGAGAAATCGATCAACGCGGTCGATCAGGCGCTAGCCGAGAACCGCGTGATCATGCTGACCGCGCAGAAGGATTTTCAGAACGAGGATCCGGGCGAAGAGGATCTCTATCGCACCGGTACCGTCGCGATCATCATGCGCATGCTGAAGCTGCCGGATGGCCGCATTCGCATCCTCGTGCAAGGTCTGTCGCGCGCGCGCATCGACTACTTCATTCAGACCGCGCCGTTCTTCAAAGCGAAGATCACGCGCATCGAAGAGCCGGTGACGAAAGACAAAGGTCTCGAGGTCGAAGCGCTCATTCGCGCGGTGAAGCAGAATCTCGATCGCGCGGTGTCGCTGGGCAAGAACATCTCGCCCGAGGTGATGGTCATTGCGGCGAATCTCGATGATCCCGCGCGACTCACCGATCTCGCCGCATCGAATCTCGATCTCAAGCGCGAAGAAGCACAGGGCATTCTCGAAACGATCGATCCGGTCGAGCGGCTCAAGAAAGTCAACGAGCTCCTGACGCGCGAGATCAATCTCCTCACGATGCAGCAGGAGATCTCCTCCGCGGCGCAGGGCGAGATGAACAAGTCGCAACGCGAGTACTTCCTGCGCCAGCAGCTCAAAGCGATTCAGTCGGAGCTCGGCGAAGGCGAAGAGCTCGCGGAAGAAGTCGAGAACTATCGCAAGAAGATCGAAGAGAAGGCCATTCCGCAGGAATCGCGCGAAGAGATCGAGAAGCAGGTGAAGCGTCTCGAGCGCTCGCATCCGGATTCAGCGGAGACGTCGATCATTCGCACGTATCTCGACTGGATGACCGGTCTGCCGTGGGGCGTGATGTCCGCGGACAATCACGATCTCGCCCGCGCACGTCAGATCCTCGACGAGGATCACTACGGCCTCGAGAAGATCAAGGAACGCATCCTCGAATATCTCGCGGTGCGCAAACTGCGCGGCGCGAAGATGAAAGGTCCGATCCTTTGTTTCGTCGGACCTCCGGGCGTCGGCAAGACGTCGCTCGGCCGTTCGGTCGCGCGCGCACTCGATCGCAAGTTCGTGCGTATCTCGTTAGGCGGCGTGCGTGATGAAGCGGAAATTCGCGGACATCGCCGCACGTACGTCGGCGCGCTGCCGGGCCGCATCATTCAAGGCATCAATCAGGCGCAGACCGGCAACCCGGTTTTCATGCTCGATGAAGTCGACAAGATCGGCGCCGACTATCGCGGCGATCCTTCATCGGCGCTGCTCGAAGTGCTCGATCCCGAACAGAACTTCTCGTTCCGCGATCACTACCTCGGCGTCGCCTACGACCTCTCGAACGTGATGTTCATCGTCACGGCGAACGTGCTCGACACGATTCAGCCGGCGTTCCTCGATCGCATGGAAGTCATTCGTTTGTCCGGCTACACGGACGAAGAGAAGCTGACCATTGCGAAGCAGCACATCATTCCGAAGCAGATGGAAGAGAACGGGATCAAGGAGACGCCGGTCGTCTGGACGGATTCCGGAATCATGCGCGTGATCACCGGCTATACGAAGGAAGCCGGCCTCCGCAACATGGAGCGCGAGATCGGCACGATCTGCCGCAAGATCGCGGTGCAGGTCGCGGAAGGAAAGATCGCCGAGAACTATCGCATCACCGACGCGAACGTCGACAAGTACCTCGGGCCGATGAAGCATTTCGCCGAGGAGTTGCTCGAGCGCGATCAGGTCGGTGTGGCGACGGGACTCGCGTGGACCGCGGTCGGCGGCGACATTCTCTTCATCGAAGCGACGGCGGTGCGCGGCAAAGGCAAGTTGTCCCTCACCGGTCAGCTCGGCGATGTGATGAAAGAGTCGGCACAGGCGGCGCTCACGTATGCGCGCGCGCATGCCGATGAAAACGGCATCCCCGCCGATTACTTCGAGACGCACGACATTCACATTCACGTTCCCGCGGGCGCGATTCCGAAGGACGGACCGTCTGCAGGGATCACGATTACGACCGCGATCATCTCCGTGCTGACGGGACGCCCGATTCGCCGCAACGTGGCGATGACGGGCGAGGTCACGCTGCGCGGCGACGTTCTCCCGATCGGTGGAGTGAAGGAGAAAGTGCTCGCCGCACGTGCGGCGAAACTGAACACCGTCATTCTGCCGAAGCTGAACGAACGCGATCTCATCGACGTGCCGGAGCCAATCAAGCGCGACATGGCCTTCCACTTCGTCGAGCACGTGGAAGATGTGCTGACCATCGCGCTGCTCGAACAACAGGCAGCAGAGCAGAAAACGACGGATCGTGCGGGAAGAGAATCACACCCGTTAGCGAAGCCGGAACC